>NZ_JBFRGD010000028.1:0-82815 GCF_052115165.1 Paenibacillus sp. 2TAB23 | reverse complement strand
CGCTTCTTGGGCAGAGCTAGCCACATAAGTCCCATTCTTCTTACCACCGCTACGCGCCAGTTCCCGCGCAATAGTAGAAGGATGTCGACCTAACTCATGCCCAATCCTGCGGCATGACCAGCCTAATCGATGCAGCGCTTCTAGTTGYCCTCGTTCAATTATGTTAAGATGGGAGTAGCTCATGTTGGGTTCTCCTGTAATTGATGGTTGTGTGGTAACTTCCATTTTACACGAATCCACTCATGGGCTTCTTTGTTCTTCTAGCTGTCGCACTTCATATTACAATTCGACTTAAGAAAAGGTTTAGACATCTCCTTCATAGAGGTATATGCTTTAGAGTAGCCTGAAGTATGTGCTTCAAGACTATAATTATGTTTATGATAGGGATGGGTAGTATGAGGTCAACAATGATCGAGGACATGCTTACGATCGTCTCGCGCCATATTTATGATTCGGCAACGCAAGTCATGAGCACGGCGAGTGCGATGATACCGGCTAATACATTTTGCATTGCGATAAATGACAGGCTTACGACTACGGTGCTCCGATCGTACAACCGTCGGCATATGATTTTGGACGAAGGATTGGTCGTGGATAATGAGGATTCTTACTGCCATTTAGTTATCGAGAAGTCCAAGGGTCCGCTCGTAATTGAAGACAATCTTACGCATCCTCTCACGAGAGAGATGGATGCAACAAAGCTAGTCGGCGGATGCTCCTTCATGGGGGTTCCGATCGTGAAACGGGAAGGCGAGGTTTATGGCTCGCTTTGCGCATTTGACCATAACTTCTACTCCTATGATGAGAAGGAAATAGCGTTTATGTCATCATTGGCCGCGTTTTTTGCGAATGTATTGGAATTGGAGGATGCGGCAAACGCGTTGAAGGATGCCCATCGGACGATTTATAGCTTGGCAGAGGAGAAGTCCAATCTGCTGGCTGTTATGAGCCATGAGATACGTACACCGCTTAACGGTATTATCGGTATGATAGATTTGCTTCAATCGACTGAGCCGTCGCTGGAGCAGCGCCAATTCTTGGACATTGCGAAAGCAAGCGGAGATTCGTTGATGGCTATTCTGAATGACATCCTATCGTATTCCAAGTTGGAATCAGAGGATAAGGAAACAAGCTATCATTCTATTAATCTGCAAGCCTGCGTGAAGCAAGTGCATGACCTGCTCCTTCACGATGCTTCTAATAAAGGAATCGAGCTTTACATGGACATAGATCCCACGATACCTGATCTTATAAGCGTGGATGTGACCAAGCTGCATCAAATTATCATTAATTTGCTCAGCAATGCGATTAAGTTCACCGATTCCGGAAGCGTAACGATAAAGGCAGAAGCGCTAACGGAAAGCGCGGATAGCCCAAGGCTGCTGCTTATGGTCAAGGATACGGGAATTGGGATCAATGCTAAAAAGCTGGATCAGCTGTTTCAGCCTTTTAGCCAATTGCATGCGCCGAGCCGGTCCGAAGAATATGGCGGCACAGGACTGGGACTATCGATTTGCAAGAAGCTTGCTGAGCAGATTGACGGACGTGTCTGGCTGGTAGAATCAAGCGAAAGCGGATCATGCTTTGCGCTGGAGCTGCCGCTGCTGCTTACGGAAGCAGATGTACAGAAGGCTCTGTAGGCATTCGAAGTATACATGGTAATGGTCTCGGTAGTAGAGGCCGTCGAATCTTGTGCAATGCAAAGTTTGCGGAAATGATGGACGCCGAGAGGCGTTCTTTTTGTTAGCGTTCGGTTGGCTGCAGTGCGAGTTGAAAGGGTTTATAAACGCTTTCGCACTTCAGGAGAAAGTTCGGAACCAGGGAGCTGTGCACAATTTCTTCTTATCTTAAATACGCTGGTTTGCTTGATTCTGAGCCAGATTAGCGTTATAACAGAAACAGGGTCATGTGAGATAAAACAATTGATTAAAGGAGTCGTTCAATTAATGGATTATCGGATTGAGAAGGACACGATGGGCGAGATTCAGGTTCCAGCAGACAAGCTATGGGGCGCACAAACGCAGCGCAGCTTGCAAAACTTCAAAATAAGCGGAGAGCGCATGCCGATAGAAGTCGTATACGCGATGGCTTTTATTAAGAAAGCTGCGGCGCAAGCGAACGAAAAGCTTGGCGTATTGGACGCGGCTAAATCGGCAATTATCGGTGAGGCCGTTGACGAAATCGTCGCAGGCAAATGGGACGAGCATTTCCCGCTAGTCGTATGGCAGACGGGGAGCGGCACGCAAACGAATATGAATGTCAACGAGGTTATCGCTAATCGCGCTAACGGCTTGCTTGCTGAGCGGGGAAGCGAAGTGCGCATTCATCCGAATGATGACGTGAACCGCTCGCAAAGCTCGAACGATACATTCCCAGCAGCTATGCATATCGCGGGCGTAATCGCTCTTGAGGATCGTTTGCTTCCTTCGCTTGATTTGCTTAACGGTACGCTTCGCGCCAAAGCAGAGAAATTTAACGATCTTGTCAAAATCGGCCGTACGCATCTTCAGGATGCAACACCAATTACACTTGGCCAAGAAATTAGCGGCTGGTATTCCATGCTGGACAGAACGCGTGCGATGCTGGTTCAAAGCGTTGAAACGATGCGTGATCTGGCGCTTGGCGGTACTGCGGTCGGTACGGGGCTTAACGCTCACCCTGACTTCGCAGTAGCGGTAGCTGAGGAGGTTACGGCGCTTACTGGAAAAACATTCGTAACGGCGGAGAACAAATTTCATTCGCTTACAAGCCATGACCAAATCGTCTATACGCATGGTGCGGTTAAAGCGCTGGCTGCGGACTTGATGAAAATCGCGAATGACGTGAGATGGCTCGCAAGCGGACCGCGCTGCGGCATTGGCGAAATCTCGATTCCAGAGAACGAGCCGGGCAGCTCTATTATGCCGGGCAAAGTTAACCCGACTCAAAGCGAAGCTTTGACAATGGCGGTATGCCAAGTCATCGGCAATGACACTGCGATTTCGATGGCGGCAAGCCAAGGCAATTTCGAGCTTAACGTATTCAAGCCTGTAATCATCTATAACTTCCTGCAATCGGTAGCGCTTCTAGCTGACGGCATGGTGTCTTTCAATGACAATTGCGCAATTGGAATTGAGCCTAACGAAGCGGTAATCAAGCGCAACCTTGACCAATCGCTCATGCTCGTTACCGCGCTTAACCCGCATATTGGCTACGAGAACGCGGCTGCGATTGCCAAAAACGCGCATAAAAAAGGACTAACTTTGAAAGAGTCCGCCATCGCAAGCGGCTTGCTTACTTCAGAGCAATTCGATGAGTTTGTCCGCCCGGAGAATATGATCGGCAAACGTTAATCGATAGTAAAAAGGGCTGGTTCTCGTCTTATAGACGGGAATCGGCCCTTTTTGATTGGAAACAGGTGCAATGAGACTGTTAGTTAGTGTGTTAGTTAATAAGCTAATTAATAAGTTAATTAATAAGCTAATTAATAATTTATTCAATAAGTTATTCAATAAGTTAGTTAATAAGTTAGTTAGTGAGTTCTAATGCATATATCTGTTGATAATCGCTTTGATTTGCTTGACTGTCTCTTCAATCGTGACATTCTCGATAATATGCTCGCAGTATTTGCGATAAGTCACTTCTTCCGAATAGTGGTCGAGGTAGCTGTTGATGATTTCATAGCTCGTGCCTTTGCTTTCCAGCCGCTCGGAAACGGTTTTCTTATCCACATATAGGAAGATTCGAATGGCACGGTCACCATACAACTTACGAATCGTGTCAGAGCCTTCACGGTTTAAAATGAGATAGGCGCTATTGCCGGCTTGCAGGGCTAAATCGAGATAGCGTTTGCCGATGCCATAGCGGTGCCGGTCGATTCGGACCGATTCGGTGAAAAAACCTTCGGCTGCCAATTGGTCGAATTGCTCTTTGCTGACGTAACGATAATCCATGTCGGGGCGCTCTTTGTCGCGCGGCGGTCGATCCGTGCAGGAGGGGATATGCGCTATGCCGGAACCTTGTAGCGCCTTATGCGCTGCTGTTTTACGGCCGGAGCCGCTTGTGCCGGTAAACAGAAATAGATAGGGCTTAACCATGCGGAATCACTCCTTCCTCATAGGTTATATATCGGCATAAAGAGGACAAACGATGATCATGATTTAGTGAAGCGGGAAAGGCTTTCGTGGCAGGCTGCGAGTGAAGACTAATCCTTTTTGTGGTATGATACGAATGGTTGCAATTGCAGCTATACTCTTGCGAAAAAGTAGGTTTGCCTCATGCATTTATTGTCTGTTGAACATATAACGAAGAGCTACGGCGAGAAGCTGTTGTTCGAAAATGTCACGTTCGGCGTAGAGGATGGCGACAAAGTCGGCATTATTGGCGTTAACGGGACAGGGAAATCTACCTTTCTGAAGGTTATAGCCGGCCTAGAGCAGGCTGACTCTGGCAAAGTGTCCATCGGCAACCGGGTGACGGTCAGAATGCTGGCACAGGACCCAGTGTTCGCACCTAATGAGACGACGCTTGAGCATGTGCTAGGCGGCGATTCCCCGCAGCTTAGAGCCGTGCAGGCGTATGCGGCTGCAATGGAAGCTATCGAGCTGAATCCGAGCAGTACGGCGCTGCAGGAGCAGCTGATCAAAGCGAATCAGCTGATGGATGAGTTCGATGCCTGGCAGCTTGAGAGCGATGCGAAGATGGCTTTGTCGAAGCTGGGCATCTATGATTTTGAAGCCAAGGTAGAAACATTATCCGGCGGACAGCGCAAGCGCGTTGCCATGGCGGCTGCGCTTCTGCTTCCTTCCGATGTGCTTATTCTTGATGAGCCTACGAACCATATTGATAATGATTCCGTTGCCTGGCTGGAGGGAATGCTCCAGAAGCGCAGGGGTGCATTGCTCATGATCACGCATGACCGCTATTTCCTTGATCGTGTCAGCAACCGAGTGATCGAGCTTGATAAAGGGCAAGCCCATTTCTATCAAGCCAATTACAGCCGCTTTCTGGAGTTGAAGCTTGACCGAGAGGAGCGGGAGGCAGCGACGGAGTCGAAACGCCAAAACCTGCTCCGCAACGAGCTTGCCTGGATAAGAAGGGGAGCTAAGGCAAGAACGACAAAGCAGAAAGCGCGTATCGACCGATTCGAAGCTTTGAAGGCTGATGCGCCTAAACAAGCAGGCGGTAAAATGGATGTTTCGGTCGCCTCTACGAGACTGGGCCGCAAAATCGTCGAGCTGGAAGAGGTGACGAAGCGTTTCGGCGAACGAACGCTGATCCGGGATTTCAGTTACATTGCGGTACCCGAGGATCGGGTTGGCATTGTCGGGCGCAACGGGAGCGGCAAATCAACCTTAATGAAGCTGATTGCTGGACATTTAACGCCGGATGAGGGAACCGTAGATCTGGGGACAACGGTTAAGCTAGGCTGGTTCTCGCAGGAGCATGAGGAAATGGATCAGACGCTGCGCGTCATTGAATATATTCGCGAAGGCGCCGAGCAGGTGAAGACGGCAGACGGCTCGACGATATCCGCTGGACAGATGCTGGAGCGATTCTTGTTCTCGCCGACCATGCAGTGGACGCCGATCTCCAAGCTTTCGGGCGGCGAGAAACGCCGTTTGCAGCTGCTCCGCGTGCTCATGAACGCGCCAAACGTGCTGCTGCTGGATGAGCCGACGAATGATCTTGATATTTCGACACTTACGGTATTGGAAGATTATTTGGACGATTTCCCTGGAGTCGTATTTGTTGTTTCTCATGACCGCTACTTTCTGGATCGGACAGTGGATAAAATCGTCGCCTTCGAAGGTGATGGGGTCATTGCGCATCATACCGGCAATTATTCCGATTATCAGGAGTATGTTGCGAAGCATGGGGCTGCAGCGAACAACACTTCATCTGCTCCAGCGGTGAAAGCACAGGAGCCGGTAATATCAAGCGTAACTGCAGCATCTGAGAAAGAAGCGGCTAAGCCGCGAACGCTCAAAATGTCCTACAAAGATCAGAAGGATTTCGAGCAAATCGACGGCTGGATTGAGGCTGCCGAGAATGAAATTAACGATATAGCCTCCCAAATGGAAGCAGCCAGCAGTGACTCTGTTAAGCTGCAAGAGCTTGCTGCCAAACAGCAGCAGCAGGAAGAAAAGCTGGAGAAGCTGATGGACCGCTGGGCGGAGCTGAATGAATTGGCTGAGCAGATTGCAGCGCAGAAATAGACGAGTTATTTTCAAAGTGGAAGGCGGAATTTTTCATGAGTACGAATGATATTCGAAATATATACTGCATTGGCCGCAACTACCGGCTTCACGCCTTGGAGCTTGGTAACGAGGTGCCTGATGAGCCGCTTGTGTTCACGAAGCCGACGCATGCGGTTGTGCCGATGGACGGCAATACGGTGACGCTTCCTGGGAGTGTGGGCGAGGTGCATTTTGAGCTAGAGATCGTGCTTCGCATCGGCCGCGCTTACGAGCCGGGAATGGATACGGAGCAATGCATCGACGGTATAGCGTTAGGCCTTGATTTGACGCTGCGCGATGTGCAGTCCAAACTGAAAGCGAAAGGCCAGCCTTGGCTGGCGGCCAAAGGGTTCAAAGGATCGGCGCCGCTAGGCGAATGGCTTCCTTACCCGGGTGCGGCTGCGCTAGCCGAAACGGAATTCGTGCTGCTTCGCAATGGTGTAGAGGCGCAGCGCGGAAAAGCGGCGGACATGTTGTTTAGTGTAGCTGAGCTGATACAATATGTCGGCGAGCATTATGGGCTGGGCGAAGGCGATATTATTTACACAGGAACGCCTGCGGGCGTGGCTGCTTTGCATGAAGGTGATCAGCTGCAAGCGCTGTGGGCGGACAAGAATGTTGGAAGCTGCAATGTGACGTTGGTTTAAACAAAGATAACGATGCATACAAAAGAGGGTGCCCCAGCAGCGAATTGGCTGATGGGACACCCTCTTTTTACGATGATGGCCGCTTATTTGCTATTAAATGCGCTTAGCATCCATACATGCTTTTCAAGGGTTGTATGAATCGCGAGCAGCATATCAGCCGTAGTCTCATCCTCGGCCTCTTGTGCTGCTTGCATGCCTTCCTTCAGCTCGCCAATGATCGTAGTGAAATCGGCGATCAATTGATCGACCATTTGGGTAGCATCCTCTTTGTTCGAGGCTTCCTCGATGCTGGAGGTTTTCATATGCTCCTTCATCGTTGCGATTGGCTTGCCTTTCAAGGCGAGTAGACGCTCCGCCAGTTCATCGACATGGAGTGCAGCTTCCTCGTAAAGCTCTTGGAATTTGACGTGTAAAGTGAAAAATTGGGAGCCCTTCACATACCAATGGTAATTATGAAGCTTAATGTAGAGCAGGCTCCAGTTGGCGATTTGGTGATTCAGATGCTGTTGTACAGTTGTCGATTTAGCAGTAGTTGCTGTTGTCATAGTGATCATCCTTTCTGATGGTAGTTTGCGCTATAAGTAAGTGGTGAATACGAAGTAAATAAGGAGAACTATATTTGATGATTTCGATTTAGACCAATTCCTTATTTATAATTATTACAAATAGCTAACTACTTGTCAATACTATTACACGCATTTGCGCGATGTGAAACATGGCAGGTGTAGATGATGTTGAAATAGGCAGGAGAATAAGCTCAAGGCAGTAACGCTAGGGGAGAGGGAGAAAGCGCTGGGAATAAAGTTGATTGCTGGAAATGGAATGTATTGTTAGTGGTTGCTTTGCTGGAAAAGGAATGTATTGTTTGCTGAATGAGGGATAAAATGATTACCTTCAGCTAAGGCTACATTGTAGTTTTTACAATAGAAACCGGATTTATGAGGCAATTTACCAGCTACGTTGCAGTTATTGCAATAGAATAGATCTTCAAAGGCTAAGTATCGTCTATATTGCTGGCTTACGTTGCATAAACTGCAATCTAGATCCTTGATAAGGCTGTCTGCAACACTTTCTGTTGTATTTTCTACATCGTACGAACAGCATCCGGTAACTTATCCTTTCTATTGGTATGAATAGCTGGGGGTATGAAGGTAAAGCCGCTGTCTAGACAACCCACAGCTTCGAGTTGTACCAGTTATTGTTTGCGAACAGCTGTTGGTTAGGGAACAAGGATTGCTACTGAGGCAGTAATAGACATTCAACGAGCGGGTCCATCGGTTGTGGGCAGCTGTTGGTTAGGGAACGAGGATTGCTACTGAGGCAGTAATAGACATTCAATGAGCGGGGCCATTGGTTGCGAGCAGCTGTTGGTTAGGGAACGAACGAGGGCTGCTACTGAGGCAGTAATAGACATTCAACGAGCGGGTCCATTGTTGCGAACAGCTGATGGTTAGGGAACGAGGATTGCTACTAAGGCAGAATTGACACTCAACGAGCGGGTCCATCGATTGTGGCAGCTATTGGTTAGGGAACGAGGACTGCTACTGAGGCAGTAATAGTTACATTCAATGAGCGGGTCCATTGTTGCGAACAGCTGTTTGTTAGGGAACGAACGAGGGCTGCTACTGAGGCAGTAATAGTTACATTCAATGAGCGTGTCCATTGGATGCGTGCAGCTGTTGGTTAGGTAACGAGGACTGCTACTGAGGCAGTAATAGACATTCACCGAGCGGGTCCATTGGTTGCGAACAGCTGATTGGTTAGGGAACGAGGACTGATACTTCGGCAGTATTAGGCATTCAACGTGCGAGGCTATTCGTTGCGAACAGCTCTTGGTTAAGAGTGAGAGCCGCTTTTTAGGTGGTCCTTGGCATGTGTCGATAATTGTTACGATTAGCTGTTGGTTATGATGTGAAGAGTGAGCTGATGGTTATGATGCGAAGAGCACGGCGAAGGCAGCCCACGGCATACAATAATGCAGGTCATTTGTTGCAAACAGCTGTTGGTTTCAAAACAAGGACCGCTGCTTAGCAACGGTCCTTGGACGTAATTATACTGGTTAGTTACTAGCAGCATGAATCAACAGCTTCAGCAGTTCAGCTTCTACCGATCAACTGCTGCTGTTCTTGCTTCAGCTGTTCAGCTTCTACCGATCAACTGCTGCTGTTCTTACCGCTACTGTTTTTGCTTCTGCTTCAGCAAGCATAAATACAGTTAGAATAAACATCGCGTGCGACCATGTGAGCGGCACAACCCAGGCTGTTTCGCCGGTGTTTTTGTCGACTTGCTCGGGCAGCAGTCCCATTTCCGTACGGTGGTTGATCGCCCACTTGAGCAGCTGCTTGGCTTGTTCGAGGCTTCCCGTTTGAATGCGGTAATGGGCCAGCCATAGCGTCGTGAGAATCCATGGATTGCCGCCGATATAAATGTCATCCTCATAACGTTTAATGCCGCCAACACCAGGTACGGTTAAAGCCGCTTCCACTGCGTCGGCTGTCCGGCGCATATATTCGTGATCAGCAGATACAGCTTCAAAAGGAACCGCGATGCCGAGCAGGCTGACGTCGATGATGGCATCGTAATGGATAATATGCTTCTTGTTGCCCTTATTGCCTTCCACGATATAGCCCGTTGCGCCATCAGCAATCGTCTGCGTATATTTGCTCGCATGCACGGTCAGCTCGACTCCGCGATAGAAGGAACCGACGTCCTCGTTCCAGCATAGCTCTTTAATGGCTGATGCCATACGCTCGGCAGCTACGGTCCATTCGGCTGCTAGCTCAGCTTCATCCATAAGCTGCGCAAAGCTTGCAGCAGCGGTCAAGCCGCCATAAACGGCAGCGGAGGAGTAAGTATGGGAGGCTTCGCGTTCTTCCCACAAGTCGATGCTCGGTTTTGGCAAACCGCTCTCGGCATCGATATAGCTCATTAAGAAAGAAGCGCCTTTCTCGACGGCCGGCCAAACTTGCTCTGCAAATTGCCGATCTTGCTTTTCCATGTAATGCTGCCACATCCCCCAGATGATGGATGAGCCTTCGTCGATCTGAAGTCCCCATGATGGAGCTAGGCTCCCGTCATGATAATGGCGCTGCTGCCACGAGCCGTCAGGTGACTGTGCGGTAAGCGTCCATGCATAGAAGCTGTCCGATAAGTAGCCAAGGCCTGCTCTATCAAGCGCAGTTGTAATGAATGCGGCATCTCGGCCCCAACAGAACGAATATCCGCCGCAACGGACGAATTGTTCATCAAATTCCGGTGCTGCAATAATGCTTCCCGTCTGCTCGTCAGACATAAGCTTGAACATCAGCAGGGAGCGGTCATACAAATCGGATATGTCCGCATCTGCAATAGGACATGGTACTGCCGAGGTCAGGAAATTCTGCCAGTAACTCGTCGTTTCCTCCAGCCACTCAGCGCTTTCCTTCTCCTTCACCAAGCGCATTTGCTGCAAAGCGCTCTGTTCATCATGCCCTGCCGTAATATATACGGGGATCGTTAGTGATTCACCTGCAGCAAGTGAGCTAAACTGCCACTTTAATGCGCCGTCAGGCTTCATGTCAATCTCATTTCCATTCAACTGGCCGCTTTGCGCTGACTCCCATGAAAGCCCCGATTGGAAGTTTGTGCATACGTTTGCACTAGAAAGCGCAAAATAATACTTGTGCCGAAAATGAACCAAAGCATCGTCAGCTGCTGCGAACTTTGTAGTGTTGTAGAGCTGATTTTCGCTGACGAGAAAAGAGGAATGCATGACAAACGAGAAGGAGAGCGGCTCATTGCTTGTATTCGTAAAAGTATATTCCCGCACGATTGCATCTTGGCCAGGAATGGCGAAATGAAAGCTTTCAACCTGAAGCGGCTGCTGCACGGAACTTGCTGTCACGCGGAATATATTGGTTTTATCCACATATCCGGCTTGATGCTTCCAGCCATCAGCTTCTTCATCGAACCAAGATATATTCTCTTGCTCATATTGGATCCCCGTGCGAATCGCGTCTACATGTTGGGGGAGATCGATGTTTGGCCACCACAGGCGGTACATTTTGCCTGTGCGGCCAAGGGACGCGAGGAATTTAGAATTTCCGATGATCGCGTCGACTAAATATGGCTTTTTATCTGACATGAGGTCAGCTCCTTTTGGATATGTTCTGTATCGATGACTCTCGAACAATCAATCTATGGGGAATGATCATTCTGTTCTGGTGTACGCTTTCCTCCTGAATGAAACGAATCAGCATTTGCGAGGCAGTATAACCAAGCTGGTAGGTTCCGATATCGATGGAGCTGATCGGAGGCGTTGCTAGCTCGGATAGGGCAATGTTATTGAAGCTTACAATGCTCAAATCATCCGGAACTTTGAACCCAAGCTCCGTCAAGCCGCGGAGTACGCCGAAGCCGACAACATCATCGATGACGACAAGGCCGCTTGGCCGCTCAGGCAAGCTCATCATGAAAGACATCGCGCGATAGCCACTCTGTTGCAGAAACTCGCCTTCGACAATCCATTCGGATCGGACAGTGAGGCCTGCCTCGCGCATTGCTCTTCGATAACCTTCCATCCGGTCATGCGCCACGGTAAGCGTAGGCGGTCCGCTGACGAATCCGATTCTTTCATGGCCTTGCAAAATAAGATGCTGGGTTGCATCATACGCTGCGAGCTCATTGTCGTTGTCGACAGATAAAATATTCGGGCGATCTTCCGTTCGACCAATTAATACGGTAGGGAAGTTATGTTTGTTCAAGAGGTCAATTAGCGGGTCATTCACTCGTGACGACAACAAAATAACGCCATCAACTCTGCGGCCGAATACAAGTCTAGACACCGTTTCTGTTTCGTCGCTTGGCGAGGTTGCAGCAGTAAGAAGCATGTCATAGCCAGCTCTTGTTGATTGTGTCAAAATACCGCGAAGCAATTCACCGAAGAAAAAATCTTGGAACAGCTCTTCGGCAGGTCGAGGAAGCATGATGGCCAGCGTCTGGGTTGTTTTTGAGACAAGGCTCTTCGCCATCACGTTAGGATGATAGCCCATTTCTTCCATAAACCGTTTAACCTTCAAGGTGGTTGCTTTACTGATTCGAGGGTGATTGGAGACGACCCTGGATACGGTAGAAGGAGACACTCCGGCGGCTTTTGCAATATCTTTAATGGTTACCATAGTAAGTACCTTCCCCCATTGCGCAATCATGCATGCTATATATGCTACATCCTAATGCAATTGTTGCCTAAAAGTAAATATATATCTAAAGAAAGCGTTTCACAAATCATAAAAAACTGAATCAGAAAGAGAAAAGAGGAGAATAATGAAGAAAACGCAGTATTTGTTCCGCATAATCAACTGTGCAAACGTTTTAACAAATGATAGAGCTTGTTGTATGATGAATCCACGAATAGAACGCTTTCAAAGTCGTTTACTCAGGTTAGCTTCGCAAATAACGCTGAAAATGCCAATTGCGACGCTATTTTTTTGACAGATTGTACAAACGTTTGCACAAATCGTATAAGAGGTCATTCCAACCGGATGGGACTATTGCGGAAGGTGCCAAATGAAGAGTGCTAGAAACAGTCTGCCGATTCTAATCTGAAAAACCTTTTGAACGGCGTCGATTCAAAAAAAGCATGGAACACATTATGGAGGGGGATCACCCAGCATGAAAAAGTGGTTTGTAATGTCATTAATTGTTTCCTTGTTTATCGTATCCGCATGCGGCGGATCGAACAACGGAGGTAAAACGGAAAATGCCGCTAACGCTACAAATGCACCTGCTAACACAAACAACGCAGCAGGTAATGAGAGTGAAGGCGCAGCAGAGTCTGACGAAATAACTCCTGAGGAAGGCGCATCCTTGCTCGTATGGGAGAGTAAAGAAGAGCGTCCATTCGTTGAAGCAATTTCAAAAGAATTTACGGAAAAATACGGCATTGAAGTGAAATTCGAAGAGGTTGGCGCAGCTGACCAAGTAACGAAGCTTACCACGGACGGTCCGGCTGGGCTTGGCGCAGACGTCGTTGTTTTCCCGCATGACAACCTGGGCAGAGCGGTAACGGCAGGCCTTGTTCTTCCGAACGATTTCTATGAAGAGCAAGCCAAAACGGCTAACTCGGAAATCGCGGTGAACGCCGTTTCTTACGGCGGTACACTTTACGGCTACCCGCGTTCGATCGAAACGTATGCTTTGTTCTACAACAAAGCACTCATTAAAGAAGCGCCAAAAACGTTTGACGAAATCGTAGCGTTCGCAAAAACCTACAATGACGTGCCAAATAACAAATTTGCTCTGATGTGGGAAGTAGGAAACTTCTACTTCAACTATCCGTTCATCTCAACTGGCGGCTATGTTTATGGCGAGAATGGCCAAAACAAAGACGACATCGGCTTGAATACAGAAGGCGCAGTCAGCGGCTTGAAATACTATGGCTCGCTAAAAGACAGCATCCTGCCGCTTAACTCCGGCGACATCACGTATGACATCAAAAAAGGCATGTTCACAGGCGGTACGCTTGCCATGGACATTAACGGCCCTTGGACGATTGCGGATTACAAAAGCGCTGGTATTGATTTCGGCGTGGCACCAATCCCGAGCATTAATGGCCAACCGGCATCTTCGTTCTCCGGCGTAAAGGCTTGGTATGTGAATCAATTCTCGAAATATCCGAATGCGGCTCGTTTGTTCGCGAATTTCGCTTCCACTAAGGCAGCTCAATTGAAGGATTTCGAATTGACAGGCGCTATTCCAGCTAACACAGAAGCAACAAATGACGCAGCAGTCCAAGGAAATGACATCGTAAAAGGTTTTGTTGCACAGTTCAACCAATCGACGCCTATGCCTTCGATTCCTGAAATGGGCAACGTATGGAGCCCAATAGCGGCGGCGTTCTCCGATGTGTGGAATTCCGGCAAGGATGCGAAAGCAGCTCTTGATAACGCGGTTCAACAAATCAAGGATGCGAATAACGGTACAGCAGCCAAATAATAAATCATGTCTGGCACAACCCGCCGAGCTATGCTCGGCGGGTGAGCCGATGTGCTGAAATCCGCGGCTTATTTAAGCGTATGGCGGTTTAAATTGTTTGTGATATGAAAGGAAGGGAGCTTGGCGGGATGAAGCGTCATCGCAGCACCGCGGCTATATTGTCGTTACTCGTAATGGGTCTTGGCCAATTGTATAACCGCCAGTTTATTAAAGGCTTGATCATGCTTGCTGTCGAAGCGGCAGCGCTGATGTATTTTATACCGAATTTAGGAAGAGCCATATGGGGTATCGTAACATTAGGCGAAAAAACGCAAGGGCTCGAGAAAATCGGAAAAATAAGTGTGCGCGTGGAGGGAGATCACTCGATCTTTCTATTAATCAGCGGTCTAATTACGCTATTCCTATTTATACTTTTTATCATCATCTACATTATGAATATTCGCGATGCCTATCGGAATGGCAAGCAGAGAGATGAAGGCGTACTGCTAGCAAGCTTCCGGCAGACGTTGGCTTACGTGACGGACCGTAATTTTCCGCATTTGATGCTGACCTTGCCGGCGCTCGGCGTGTTGTTTCTAACGATCATGCCGATTATCTTCATGGTTATGCTTGCTTTCACCAACTACGCGTCGCCTGATCATATTCCTCCGGCCAAGCTGGTGGATTGGGTAGGCTTCCAAACGTTTGCTAATTTGCTCACACTCAAGACGTGGAGCCATACGTTTATTGGCGTGTTTACATGGACGATTATATGGGCCGTTATCGCAACGGTAACGACATATTTCGGCGGCCTGCTGGTTGCCCTGTTAATCGAGCAGAAGGGCATTCGCTTCAAAAAGCTGTGGCGGACGCTGTTCATTATTCCTTATGCGATTCCGCAGCTGATTTCCTTGCTCGTCATGCGAAATCTATTCAACGGGCAATTTGGTCCGATCAATCAATACTTAGGTTATTTCGGCATGGGCAAGCTGCCTTGGCTGACAGATCCTTTCTGGGCAAAAGTAACGGTTATTCTAGTTAATATGTGGGTGGGCATACCGGTATCGATGGTGCTCATTCTGGGTGTATTGACCGCTATTCCGAAGGACCTGTATGAAGCGGCGGATGTTGATGGAGCGACCGGTATTCAGAAGTTCCGCATCATCACGATTCCGTTCGTGCTGTTCTCTACAGCGCCGATTCTGATTACGCAATTTGCTGGCAACATTAACAACTTCAACGTTATTTTTCTGCTTACGAACGGGGATCCGGTAAAAGGTGATTATCAATTCGCCGGCAGCACCGACCTGCTCGTGACGTGGCTGTATAAACTGACGCTGAACAACAGTCAATTCAACATGGCCTCGGCCATCGGCATTATTATTTTCATCATCGTCGCTACATTCTCGATTTACAACTATCGCCGTACGCGGTCATTCAAAGAGGAGGATATGATCCAATGAAAATGGGACGCAAAACAGCGAATGTTGTCCGTTTGACGTTAAGCTATCTCTTATTAATAGCGATTGCCATCTGCGCGATCTATCCGGCGCTTTGGGTGCTGCTGTCGTCGCTTCGTCCGGGTACGTCGCTATTCAGCTCGAGCTTGATTCCGGAATCCTTTACGCTTGTCCATTATAAAGAGCTGTTCACGAATCCAAGCTTCCGTTACGGAGTCTGGTACTTGAACACGCTGAAGATTGCGACTTTAACGATGATTTTCTCTACGATTCTCGTTACGCTAAGCATGTACGCCTTGTCGCGTTTCCGCTTCCGCGGCCGCAAGATGACACTGACGATTATGCTTGTACTCGGCATGTTTCCCGGCTTTATGAGCATGATTGCGATCTTTATTTTCTTGCTGCAGCTTAATTTGCTGGATACGCATGCAGCGTTGATCATCGTTTATTCGGCAGGTGCGGTACTGGGAGGCTTTGTCGTAAAAGGCTTCTACGATACGATTCCACGCAGCTTAGATGAAGCGGCGCGTATTGACGGAGCGTCTCATTTGCAGGTATTTGTCAAAATCATGCTCCCGCTATCGCGCCCGATGCTTACGTACGTGGCACTAACGACATTCGCGGGCTCATGGGTTGACTTCATATTTGCGAGATTGGTGCTGCGCAGCAAAGACAACTGGACGCTGGCTGTCGGAATGTGGGATCTTGTTAACTCCTATCAGAACAGTAACTTTACGCTCTTTGCGGCTGGTGCGGTCTTGATTGCGATTCCGATTACGTTGCTATTCGTCTTCTTGCAGCGTTTCCTTGTGCAAGGGCTTATGTCCGGCGCTTCAAAAGGGTAAGGCATGAAAGACATACGTTTGCATAACGTTGGAACTGTCCTGTTTAGTCTAATGCTGCTTGCTGCACTTGCTGCTTGCTCTTTGGGCGGCGACAGCACTGAGCCGCATTCGGGAAATCCAGCGCAAGGAAATCATGCCCTTAGTACACCGGATGGTGATGATAAAGGTAAAGGTGAAAGTGAAAGTGAAAGTGAAAGTGAAAGTGAAAGTGAAAGTGAAGGTGAAAGTGAAGGTGAAAGTGAAGGCGAACCGGCCGCAGCGGCTTATCAAGTGGATGAACAGCCAGGAGGCGTTTATTATGAAATCTTTGTGCGTTCCTTCTATGACACGAATGGAGACGGAATTGGCGACTTGAACGGGGTTACCGCCAAGCTTGATTATTTGCAAGAGCTTGGCGTGAGCGGCATTTGGCTTATGCCGATCAATGCCTCTCCAAGCTATCACGGATACGACACGACCGATTATTATGCCGTTAATCCGGAGTACGGTACGCTTGAGGACTTGAAGAAGCTGCTGGGTGAAGCGCATAAGCGCGGGATTAAGATCATCATGGATCTTGTCGTGAATCATACGAGCAAGGAGCATCCTTGGTTCAAAGAAGCGCTCGCGGATGAGAATAGCCCTTACCGTAGCTGGTATACGTTCACGAAGCCAGACGATAAGGTTCGTGCAGACGGCGCGGTTGGCGGCGACCCTTGGCATAGCTATGGCGGTTTGAAGTATCTCGGAGTGTTCTGGGAGGGTATGCCTGACCTGAATTTCGATGAGCCTAAGGTTCGAGAGGAAATGGTCAAGATCGGTCAATATTGGCTGGATCAAGGACTGGACGGATTTCGGCTGGATGCAGCCAAGCATATATATGGAGACTTTGCTTCAACGGCTAGCACGCCGGAGATTCAGGCTAAGAACAAAGCCTGGTGGCAGGAATTCCGTACAGGCGTGACAAAATCGAAGCCGGATGCGTACCTCATCGGAGAGGTATGGGATTCACTGACGGTGATCGCGCCTTACTTTGACCAAGCGCTGGATTCCGCGTTTCACTTTGATCTGGCGGGGCGCTTGATTAGCTCAGCCGACAAAGAACTAGATGTAGACTTGGCTTTCTCGCTAGGGCGCGCCTATGGCGTCTACGAGAAATCCTCGGGCGGCAAGTTCGTGGATGCGCCATTCCTGAGCAATCATGATCAGAATCGCGTCATGACCGTATTGAACGGAAACATTGATCATGCCAGAATGGCGGCGGCTATGCTGCTGACCCTTCCGGGAACGCCTTATCTTTATTACGGCGAGGAGCTCGGCATGAAAGGCGCTAAGCCAGATGAGTTTATCCGCGAGCCGATGCCGTGGTATAAAGATTCAAGCGGCGGCGATGGTCAGACTGCATGGGAGAAGCCGCGCTTTAATCTGGAGCCGGAAAAGGTGTCCGTAGAAGCGCAAACGAAAGATGAAGCCTCTCTACTGAACCATTATCGCCAACTGATTAAGTGTCGGAACGAGGAACCCGCGCTGCGGGACGGGAGCATTGCGGAGTTCAAGCTGGAACCGGCTAATCGAAAGCTTAGCGCCTATGTTCGAATGACAGCCGGTGAACGTGTACTCGTTATTCATAATTTATCCCCAGACAAGCAAACGACGATGTTGCAAGCGTCTCAAGCATATGGCAGCTTTGAGGCGCTTACCAGAGCGACAAGCACCGAAGCCGAGCTAGCTGAGAGCAGGCTAACGATTCCTGCATACAGCACGGTTATATTGAAATAATGAAGAGGGAGCTGCACATAAAGTGCGGTTTCCTCTTTTTTGTATACAGATTGGGGACGAACTTTGTAAGGAGCATCCGCTTGCTTGGATCGCCTAGAAAGCGACATAGGAGGAGATTTGCAAAAATATTGAAGTGTGATGCCGTTTTTTTAACAGTCTGGGCTTTGCATGGGCAATGTGGGAAATTACGAATGTGCTGGTACTGGTTGGGTTCATATATGTCCTGCATCTCTTCAAAAGCAGAATGGGGAGCGAGACGAAGGGCGCTTCTTAACTGGGAGGGTTATTCTTTCCTGAACTGGGCAGGAGACACGCCAACATGTTTTTTGAATGCCTTCGAAAAGGAGAATAAATCGGGATACCCGACGGATTGCGCAATTTCAGCAAGCTTGTAGTCCGTCTGCTTCATTAGTAATCTAGCTTCGTTCATACGGAGCTGCTGCACATATTTCATCGGAGAGAGTCCGAAAGCTTTGGAGAAGCTTTTGGAAAAATGCGTGCGGTCGATACCTACATAATCCGCAACGCTTTCAATGGTTATCCCGTCGGCATAGTGGATTTCCAAATAATCCTTTGCCCGCTGCAGCCAGCTGCCAGATGAGGCGAGAACATCTTGCGGAACATTGCTTCTAGCGAGGATGTCGAATATTTGATGAAAGATGGACAGGCGCAACAAATCCGAAGCAGGTTCTACCTTGTCAGTGGCAAGGGTGAAGAATTGCCCCATTCGCTCAATTGCAGCATTGGTCAATCCGTCCCGCAAATGAGGTTGATAGGGAGTTAGTCCGACTCGCTCCAGCAGGGACAGTGCGTATTTACCATCGAATGCAAAAAAGATTTTGCGCAGCAAAGCATGCTCGGTTGTGTAATATTCATGCGTCACCTGAGGAAACAGGCAGTAGAGATCGTTCTTGCGCAGCGGGTACGTTTGTCCCCCTTGAATAAAGGTGCCTTCCCCTTCAAGCACCATAATCAAATAATAATAAGGCGTAATTCGGGGACCGATATGATAGCCGGGCTTTGCGATATTGGCACCGAGCCGAATAGGCCAAGCTGCGCCTGCCTTCTCGAATGCAGACGGCGTGAAATAGTGGATCTCAAGCTGCTCGTGATGATCCTCTTTCATGTTATGGAACATGGATGGCCCCCCCTTTTTTACCATTGCTTTTCCGATGTGAAGCTTATCCTATGATTTGGTTCATACCTATGAAACCACAAAATGACAAACAACTCAAGCTACGAATTGACATTTACACGATGGGTGTCTCCTTGCTATTATTCAAATAACAAATTAATCCGATAAATTTTGTTGGTTATCTACCGGACAACTGGTGAAACGGCAATATTCGCATCGTATGCGTTTGTTGTTGTATGACTCGAACATAGCATTCTTTACTTCACGACAACGAAGCGTAAAGGGGACAAACGAAATGAGCAAGCAAGCAAAGGTGGAATTTGGCTGGTTTATTCCGACAAACGGAGATGGTCGCTATATAGGCGTGAAGCCGGAACGGGAACCGTCTCAGCAATATTTTGTAGAGGTTGCACAAGCCGCAGAGGAAGCGGGTTATGAGTTCGCGCTTATTCCGGCTGGAGGGGATTGCTGGGATGGCTGGATCGTTGGTTCTTGGGTAGCCTCGGCGACAACGAAGCTGAAGCCGCTAATTGCGATGAGACCAGGCCTCGTCTCACCTGTGCTTGCTGCCCGCATGGCCTCGACACTGGACCGCATGTCAGGCGGACGCGCGCTCATTAATGTGGTAACCGGACATTACCCGGCAGATTTAAAAGCAACTGGCGATCCGCTGCATGGCAGCCACGATGAACGTTATGAGCGGACAAAAGAATTTCTTGATGTTGTGAAGGGTGTATGGCAGCAGCCGGAAAGCGAAGGGGCAGGCTTTGATTTTGCTGGGAAACACTATGAGGTAGAAGGCGGCCTTAGCAAGCCTGCGCCGATTCAAACGCCGCATCCCCCCCTGTATTTTGGAGGAAGTTCGGTCGCTGGCAAACGTGTGGCAGCGGAAACGGCGGACGTTTACTTAATGTGGACGGAGCCGCTTGATTGGATTCAAGGTCAAATCGGCGAGATGGAAACGTATCTGGCAGAGCTTAAAACAGAGAAGGGTATCGAAAGAGAGCTGCGCTACGGTATTCGGGCACAGGTCGTGGTTCGGGAAACGGAAGAAGAGGCTTGGGCGGCAGCTTGGAACATTCTGAGCAAAGCCGATCCGGAGCAATTAAAGGCTAAGGAGAAGCTGCATTCGAAGACGGATGCGACGAACCAGAAACGCCAGATGGATTTGTTCAGCCAATCGAAGGAGCAGGACTATGTAATCGGACCTAACCTTTGGTCAGGGCTGTCTGCGATTCGCGGCGGCGGCGCGGTGACGTTCGTCGGAACGCCGGAGCAGGTATCGGATCGTTTAATCGAGTTTATTGATGCCGGTGTCACCTCATTTATTTTATCGGGTTATCCGCATCTGGAAGAAGCTAAAATCTCAGGAGAGCTGCTGCTGCCTCTCGTGAAGCGGAAGCTCGCTGCTAAAGGCATCACCATTTAATCCATTGGAGGAATGAGAATGAAATCATTACGTAAACCGCAACTAGCGCTGCTGGCGCTAACGATCATATTGAGCTTGGTGCTGTCGGCCTGCGGTTCGAATAATTCTGCGAATTCGAATACGGGCGGGAACAAGCCGTCTGAAGGTTCGGAGGAAGGCGGCAATGGAAATAAGCCTGTAACGATCAGCTTTATTCACTGGCGCGGCGAGGATGCTGCCGTGCTCGACGGCATCATTAAGAAGTTCGAGGAGAAGAACACGAACATTAAAGTGGAAACGCAGGTGTTCCCTTCCGATCAATATCAATCGACAGCTCAAGCGAAGCTGCTTGACGGTTCGGTAGGCGACGTGTTCGCTTCATTCCCGGGCGCCCAGTTCGAGGCGATAGCCAAAGCCGGCTTGTTCACCGATTTGACAGGAGCCTCTTTCGTAGCCAACTTTACGCCATCCTTAATTGAATCGGGCCAAAAAGAAGGCAAGCAGCTGGCGGTACCTTACCAGCTGGTATACAACATTCCGATTTATAATGTAAAGCTATTCGAGAAATACGGCATCGAGGTGCCGAAGGATTGGGAGGGCTTCCTTGCTGCGGCCGAGAAGCTGAAGCAGGAAGGCATCGTGCCGATTGCATTCCCGGGAGCAGATATCGGTCCAGGCCAATTCATGAATCCGATGGTAATGAATAACGCGCCCGATGAAGAGGTATTCGTGAAGCTTGAAGCGGGCGAAACAAAGCTTACCGATGAATGGTGGGTCAAGACGCTGTCCCAATTCAAGGAGTTAAATGACAAAGGTTATTTCCAGAAGGATGCGCTCGGAACGAAGGGCGATGCGGCAGGTGCGTTGTTCGTGCAGGAGAAGGCGGCGATACTGGCTACTGGCTCCTACCAGCTCGTGGGCAATAAGAAAAACAATCCAGAGCTGCAGCAGGGCTTGCTTGCGCCGATTACGGTTTCTGCTGATCAAGCCGTGTTTGAGGGGATTCATACGACGACCTTCATGCTCGCTGTGAACAGCAAGTCGAAGCATCCGGAGGAAGCGAAGAAATTCATCGAATTTCTGAGCCAAAGCGATGTTGCCGGCGAATACGCAAACGGAACGGGACAGAACGTTACGGTCAAAGACGTGGCATACACGAGCGACGAGCTGAAGGCTGTTGCTGAATGGACGGCGAAGAAAACGCGGTTCCAACCCCGCTTTACGATTAAAAACGCAGAGGTTCAGAAAGCGGTCACCAGCTCCATACAAGCCGTGTTAGGCGGGACGGAGCCGGCGAAGGCCGCGGCAGACGCGCAAGCGATCGTGAACCAGCAGATAGGAAAATAAACGAATGAAAAAGGCAACGAAGCTATTACCGTTTTTTGTACCGGGCATTGCCTTGTACCTTGTACTCTTCATTTATCCGACGGTTACGGGCTTCTATTATTCTTTAACGGATTGGGACGGCTTATCGCCGTCCTATCAGTTCGTTGGCTTGGATAACTATGCGAACGTAGCCAAGGATATTATTTTCCGCAAATCGATCGTAAACAACATTAAATTTATGCTCGCTGTCGTTGTGGTGCAGACGCTCGTTTCGCTGCTGCTTGCGCTGCAGCTGTCCAAGCAGACAAAGGTGAACGTAGCGCTGCGTTCCCTCTATTTTGTTCCAACGATTCTCTCGTCCGTATCGGTCGGATTCATTTGGACGTTCGTATACGATCCGTTGCTCGGGTTATTGAATGGCTTGCTTGAGGCGGTTGGCCTGTCATCCTGGACACAAAATTGGCTGGGCGATGCAGGAATAGCGATATTCTCGATTGCGGCCGTTCAAGCTTGGGCGCATATCGGCCAAATGGTTATTTTGTTCGTCGCGGGACTGCAAGCGATACCGGAGGAGCTGGTAGAATCGGCAAAGCTGGACGGCGCAACGCGGCTGCAGCTGTTCTTTCGGGTGATCTGGCCGCTGCTCGCGCCGGCTGCCGCGATCGTAGTTTCCTATACGACTATTCAATCGTTTAAGGCGTTTGACCTTGTGTTCACGATGACCGGAGGCGGACCAGCGTATTCCACTGAAATCTTATCGACTTATATTTACAACTCGGCGTTCATGAATTATACGTTTGGCAAAGCGTCGACGGCATCCGTATATTTTCTTGTGCTGATTTCGTTTATTACGTTTCTTCAATTCCGCGCGCTTCGGACCGATCGCGTAAACTATTAGCAAGCAGGCAGGTGAAATCGTTGGTTCTCAAATGGTTAGGCAAATTGCTGCTGCTCTTGTTCGCAGCTGTTATTCTCGTTCCTTTATTGATCGTATTGTTTACCTCATTAAAGACGACACCGCAGTTCTATGCAAGTCCGCTTGGTCTGCCGGAATCGCTGTCGCTCCACAACTTCAAGGCGCTGTTCGACGGACAACCGATGTGGGGATATTTCCGCAATAGCGTTGTCGTTACGCTGGCTACGGTAGGTCTCGAGCTTCTGCTTGCCGGATTTATCGGGTATGGCATCATGCGCTCGGGACGCCGGGCAGGGGCATTCGTATTCGGCTTATTCGCTATTGGACTGATGGTTCCGTCACAAGTGAATATGATCCCGATCTACACGTTTGTGCATAAATTGGGCTGGAGCAATTCCTTAGCGGGATTAATTGTCGTATCCGCTTCGGTGCTGCTTCCGCTTTCCGTGTTCATGCTATCTGGTTTTATGAAAACATTGCCGAAGGAGATCTTGGAGGCAGGGGAGATCGACGGCGCAGGCGAATGGACGCTTCTTGCACGTATCGCACTTCCTCTTAGCGCTCCGTACCTCGCGGCAACAGCAGCATTTTTGTTCGTTATCGTCTGGAATGACCTGCTTTTCCCTATGCTGCTGCTGAATGGAAAGGATAAGCTGACGCTTCCCCTAGCTATGCTGCAATTCCGGGGAGAGTACATTACCGATTATCCCGTGCTTCTCGCTGGTGTCGTCATAACGGCATTGCCGATGATTGCTTTGTTTATATTTCTTCAGCGTTATTTCATCTCGGGTGCGCTGGCAGGTTCATTAAAGGGTTAGCTACCGGGGACTCCCCCCCAGCTACTGGAAGGCACGAATAGCTGTGAAACGCCGGTAGGAGATCATTCCCATCAGCAGCATGGCGGTACCGCTTGCCGCAATAATGACGGAAGGGCCGTATAGATCCGATAAGGTGGAGAAGACAGCGAGCCCGATTGGCGGGGCTACGCTGGTTAAAGCGCCTACCAGGCCGAATACCCTGCCCTGCATGGATGGTTCAACGGCAACTCGAAGCGCGATGAAAATAATAGTTGTGCTGAACGAGAAAAGGAAGCCAACGAGCAAGATAAGCGGTAGAGCTGCGCTTGCTGATGACATGAGCGAAATGGCGATAAACAAAGGTCCCATTAGGATCATGCTCCATAGTGTCCATTTCCCTCTGCTTTTTAGCCGAGTATCGAGCCGCATGATTAATATTGAACCAATCACGTAGCCTAGAGGGATACATGCTTCCATGAGTCCAAAGACAAAGGGCTGCGCATGCCACACCTTCACGGCCATGACTTGTATTAGCATAAAGGTTGATAGGAAGAAAAACATGACGAGCGGGAGCAGCAATACAGCCGCTTTGGCAAATGGCTTCCTCCATACATAACAGAATCCTGCTTTGAGATCCTCTTTGAAGGAGGTCTTCGCTTTGGCTTCGTCCTTAGATGCTTGATAAGGGAATTTGCCTGCAACCAGCAAAAGAATTGCCGAGAGGAGGAAGGTGGCAGCATCGATTGCGATCGCGAAAGCGCCGCCGAATGCAGCGACTGCTATGCCTCCGAGTGCAAATCCGGATATGCGGATGATATTATCGGAGATGCTGATTGCCCCAACTGCTTGGGTAATCTGCTCTTTGCCTACGATCTCGACGAGCGAGGCTTGGAAGGCAGGCGTACGGAATACACCGGCAAATGCGACAAGCCCGGTTAACAGGACGATATAGGCAAAAGGCACATTAGGAAAGTAAATGAGTAAAGCGATCGCTGCGACCAGCACGAAGCGTACCGCATCGGATACCCACATTAATGTGCGGCGGTCGGTTCGATCGGCAAAGGTTCCTGCGAAGGACCCGAACAACATGCTGATGACGAGATGCGTGATGAGGACGACGGACATGAGCTTAGCGCTTCCGGTCGTTTGCAGCACCCAGAGATTGAGCGCAATGCTGTGAAAGGTATTGCCGAGCAGTGACAGGCTGTAACTGGAGAATACGGCGAGAAAAGTCCGGTTTCTCCAAATAGATACGGTACTCGCATCGTTTGTCAGGGCTGTAGTCTTCGCATCATCCTTGGCTGATTTAGCTATTTCAAGCATATGGTAACCTCCTGAATGAATGATTGGAATGGTGAATGAGCAGTCGAACATGGATGCGAAAAAATAGCATTCGTCTTTTAACTTAAACGTTTAAGTTGATATAGGAATAGTAGTAGCTGTTCGCTTTCCAAGATACTGGACAGCGAACTGGTGTCATTTATTTTCTATTATCGCGGTTACAAGAACACATTAGCACCGTTAATGTTCTCTGTCCGCTTTCACAAGCACATATTGGGTATCGGGGCCTTCTCTCGGCGCTATTAAAAGCTTCATCATCAATTGAAATACTGCTTCCGACTTGAGATCGCCAAACGAGATACGTACGGCTGCGTTCGGTAGAATGTCCGGACAACCTGCCGAGCAAATAACGGCTAAATTCGCCGGATTCACGTATTTTGCCGCCATAATGGCTGCAAATTCGCTTAGTGCCAATCCTGTCTGATTCATTTTGTTTTTCAGAAAACGCGAAAGCGATTCCTCATCCCTTAGAAAATGAACTGCATCTTGCTCCAAGCCCGAGACGGAGGCAATATACTGGGTAAGCTCTTCATTGTTGAAGCTATCAATGATGATATACCCGAATGGAGCGAGTGGGGATGCTTTTGCAAGGGCGAAGGCATCGTCATAGTCGTAATTCACCTTATAAAACAAAGAATCATTTATGATGCTGTCGATTACAATAAGCGGAACGCCTATCGAGAAGCGGCTTGAAATGAGGTGGAAATTTTCAGTTCTGACATCGACGACGTAGACGCCGTCCAGCTTTCGCTCGGAAATAATATCGAGCTTCGGATCAGCCGCGTCGAGGCTGAATAAAACAACATGATAGCCTCGTGCCGTGAGCAGCTGCTCCAGGCGATTAATGAATGTCGAATAATGCAGCTGCCTCCAAAAGCCGTCATTCTCGGTGCGATTGACCAAGATTCCAATTAAGCCGGACTTTTGCTTCACTAGCGATCTAGCCGCTAGGTTGGGCACGTAATGCAGCTGTTTGGCTGCTTCCAGCACGCGGCGCTTCGTCTCCTCGGGTATTGTCTGGCTAGTGACGTTGTTGATCACATAGCTGACGGTTGCGACAGACACCTCAGCGGCTTTGGCAATATCTTTGAGCGTAGCTTTTTTGATCGTCATACAGCTCCCTTCCTCTTTGCCTGCAAGCAAAAATACGATGGCATATGTGTATAAGACATACCGATGCAGCACAATCATAATAACTTAAACGTTTAAGTTATTATGACATCCTATAAGCTCATTTGTCTAGGGGCTATGATATGCAGCAAAGCCCAACAAGGTGAGGACCAGTAGGGCTTAGAAAGGAATGCCTGATATGCCGAGATCGGCTCGAGGCATTCCTTTCTGTATAAGTTGAACGAATGAATGATCTGCGCAGGCGGAGAGAATAAAGTCGTTCTGAAGGAATGTAATGTTCGCTTTTGCAGACCAAATGGAAACTATATATGAAGCTAACGAATCAAACCATTTGGCTGCAACCGCGATCGGAAGAATGGCTTTGTTCACGCAGCTATGACGGCATACTAATGTTTAGTTCATATTACATTGATTTCCTATTACATTAATTCTCTATTAGTATTCACTTTGCTCTAATACAACAAAACCGTATGCCGGAAGAGTAAGGTTAAGCTTGCCGCTGATCGTATCGAACTTTGAAGCAGTGTTTGCAGCAGGAGCGGAATCGCTTGAAAGCACTGTTATCCAATGGGTTTCACTCGCATAGTCAGCTGATCGGATTATGCTTGATTCTGCCATCTTAGCCGATAACAACCCAACAGGCGGCTCTGAATCAGTTCTCGCAAAGCCGGTAAATGTGATAGCTTGCGGCTGCAAATCATCACCATCTTGCACAGCTGGGATAGGGATGCTGAGTTCCGCTTCATTCTCGCGCGCATTTAATGCGATCAGCAAACGCTGGTTGCCTTCACGCCGTTCATAGACGAGGATGCCGTCTGTGCTGCTGGCATGGACAAAGCGAATATCTGCGCTGCGGAGCGCATCGTATTGGCGTCGAAGTCCGATTGCCGAGGTATAGAAAGCGAGCAGATCGCGATTTTGCTCAGCCGGGTCCCAAACCATGCACTTGCGGCATCCAGGATCTCCGGCACCGTCAATACCGACTTCATCTCCGTAATAGATGCAGGGAGTACCAGGATAAGTGAGCTGGAACAAGGAAGCAAGCTTCATGGCTGCTTCATTATCACCGCAGAGTGTAAGCAGCCTTGGCGTATCGTGGCTGTCCAGCAGGTTGAAGGCCGTTTCGGTTACCTGCTGCGGGTAAGCTGCCAGCTGCTCGCCGATCGCCAGCGCAAATTGTGATGCATCAATCGTCTGGTAGGCGAAGAAATCTAATACGGCGTTCGTGAACGGATAATTCATGACGGCATCGAATTGGTCCCCTTGCAGCCACATGATCGAATCATGCCAAATCTCGCCCAAAATATAAGCCTCCGGGTTAACCTTTTTCACCGTCATTCGGAATTCGCGCCAGAATTGGTGATCAACCTCATTCGCTACGTCAAGCCGCCAGCCGTCGATTCCGATTTCCTCGATCCAATAACGCGCAACCTCGAATAAGTAATGCTTCACCTCGGGATGCTCGGTGTTCAGCTTAGGCATAAGCGGCTCAAACGCGAACGTTTCGTAAGTAGGAACGCCGTCAACGACTTGCAGCGGCCATTCCCTTACATAGAACCAATCCGCATATTTGGAATCACGCCCATTCTGCTGCGCATCGACGAAAGGCGGGAATGTTTTGCCGGAATGGTTGAATACGGCGTCCAGCAAAACGCGAATACCGCGGGCATGGCAAGCAACAACAAGCTCTTTGAGCTTCTCGTTTGTACCGAACTGTGGATCGACCTTCATATAATCCTGCGTATCGTACTTGTGATTGGTCGTAGCCTCGAACAGAGGCGTGAAATAGACGGCATTAATGCCAAGCGCGGCAATATGGTCTAAGTGGTCGATTACCCCTTGCAGGTCCCCGCCAAAGAAATTGTAAGGCGTCGGTTCGCCGCCCCACGGCAGAACGTTCTCTGGATCAAGCGAAGGATCACCGTTCGCAAAGCGCTCCGGGAAGATTTGATAGAATACGGCATCCTTTACCCAAGCAGGCGGCTTGAATACGTCAATCGGATTGATATAAGGGAAGTCGAAAAAAGTGTTCGGGTTATTCGGCAGCAATAGCTCGAAGCCTTTATCCGTAAGCAAGATGCATTCAGAGCCGCTAGTTAAGCGGAAAGCATAGCGAAGACGGCGAAAAGGGGGAATAACAGCCGTTTCCCAATAATCGAATCGTGCGTCCGAGGACAAAATACGCATAGGCACCGTGGTTATGGTTTGATCCCAAGCATATTTGTCGCCAACGATCGCTTCAACCGCGGTTACGTCATTTTTTTTGGTGCGAATGCGAAGGTGCAAGGTTTGATCGTCGTAGGCATAAGCCCAGTTCTGCTTTGGTCTGTGATATACCGCTTCTAATAACATCATAATCGCTCCTTTAAGCTAAATGGGAGAAAGGATGAAAACGCGAAAAAAGGTACAACCTCTGCTCATAAAAGCCGAGGTTGTACCTTCTCCCATAACACGTTCAGGCGCCGCTAACGCGATGCATAATGTGAACATATGGATGCGGTAGCATTGCCTTTCTATTGTAAATCTCAACACATTTATTATACATAATTTGCACGTATTGTACCAGTATGAATTTCAAAAAAAGTTTATGCGTGAACGGCTTCGTGTGCTTGGGATTCCAAGAATCGCTCGCAATCAAGGGCAGCCATACAACCGCTGCCTGCCGCTGTAATGGCTTGACGGTAATTGCGGTCCTGAACGTCGCCGCAGGCGTATACGCCTGGGATGTTCGTCTCGGAGGTACCCGGCTTCACGATAATATAGCCTTGGTCATCGGTATCGATTTGCCCGCCAAGGAAGCTAGTATTCGGGGTATGGCCTATCGTAATAAATACGCCGTCCGTTTCAAGCAGCTCTTCCTCGCCGGTTTCATTATTGCGTACTTTCAACCCTTGCAAGCCCATGCCTGTCGCTGCTACTTCAAGCGGCGTGCGGTTTAAGCTCCACACGATTTTTTCGTTGGCGCGAGCGCGGTCCTGCATGATTTTGGAAGCGCGCAAATCGTCGCGTCGATGTACGAGTCTGACCTCGGAGGCGAAGCGGGTAAGGAATACCGCTTCTTCCATTGCGGAGTCGCCGCCGCCGACTACAATAATTTTTTTGCCGCGGAAGAAGAAGCCGTCACAGGTTGCGCAGGTGCTGACGCCGCGTCCGATATTGTCCTGTTCGCCTGGGATGCCAAGGTACTTCGCGGAAGCGCCGGTTGAGATAATGATCGACTCCGCCTGCAATTGGCCAATACCCTCAACGTCTAGCGTATAAGGTCGTTTGCTGAAATCAACGCTTTTCACGGAGCCTGTTTTGAAGTTCGCTCCGAATCGCTGTGCTTGCTTGCGCATATTGGACATCAGCTCGCTGCCCAGTATACCGTCTGGGAAGCCGGGGAAGTTCTCTACCTCTGTAGTCGTAGTCAGCTGGCCGCCTGGCTGCCAACCTTCAATGACAAGCGGCTCCATGTTCGCGCGGGCTAGATAGATGGCAGCTGTCAATCCTGCAGGTCCTGTACCGATAATGATCGTTTTGTAAGTCATCTATATTCTCCTCCATTTCGTATACGTTCAATGTAATAAATACTACTTTAAAATTATTACAATCTACATGCAATGTCAATATCGTTCATGTAACGTTCATGTTCGTATTATATGCTGTTTGTAGAGCTTGCTTGAGCAGGACTGGAGGACGATTGAAATGCCGAAAATTGTCGTGGTTGACGATGATCCGAATATTCGCGAGCTGGTAAGCCTTTTCTTAAAAAGAGAGGGCTATCAGGTGATAGAAGCCATAGATGGAGTAGATGCGCTGGAGCAGCTTGATGCGGTTCGCCCCGATTTTGCCATAATCGATGTGATGATGCCGCGAATGGACGGATGGGCGCTTTGTACCGCGCTGCGGGAAAGCTATGACATTCCGCTGCTGATGCTGACGGCGAAGGGGGAAACGACCCATAAAGTAAAAGGCTTTGAGCTTGGAGCGGATGATTATATGGTCAAGCCGTTTGATCCGCCAGAGCTGGTAGCTAGGGTCAAGACGCTGCTCAAAAGATACCGCATAACCGCATCCCAGACGGTCGAATTCGGCGAAGTTACGATGAATAAAACCGATTTCCATATGTCTGCATGCGGCGAGAAGATTACCTTGCCGCCCAAGGAATTCGAACTGCTGTTCAAGCTTGCCGGTTATCCTGGCAAAACGTTCGCGCGCGATCAGCTGATTGAACAAATTTGGGGCATGGATTACGAGGGAGATGAACGGACGGTCGACGTACATATCAAAAGGCTCAGGGATCGTTTTCCGGAGGAGTCCTACCGCTTCCGTATTGTTACGATTCGCGGGCTTGGGTATAGGCTGGAGGAATGGTCATGATTCGCAGCTTGTATGTCCGTATCACAGCTACTTTCCTAGTCGTCGTCTTAATAAGCATCGGCGTTGCTTTTTTGTTTACGAATCAAATGTTCAAACGTGACGCAAGGGGACAGCTTCCGAATCAGATGGAGAAAGCGATCAGCCGGATCGAGCAGCTTTATGCTGTTTCCAAGCCAGCATCGCTGAAAGAATTTTTGGAAGAGGTATCGGATCAGCAGGGCTTGTCGATCATTGCAGTCAGCAGCGCAAACCGGCTCGTGCAGGCTGGCGAGCGAAGCGATGCGATGGTGAATAGGCTGACATATGAGCAGCTTGGCAGCGTATTCCGAGGGAATATGGTCAACATGGGAATGTTCAACCGCGAGGAAGGGAGCCCGCCGACGCCGCCTGCCATGGGCAAGCTGGTACAGTTCGGAAACGAGAACTGGGCATTGTTCGTGCAGCCGGAATCTTTCCCGCAGAACAGTAATTTTATATGGACGGCCGTTACGCTGCTCGTCACGCTGCTTGTCGTCGGGAGCGTGCTTATTCTCGTTGCCGCCCGTTATTTGGTCATGCCTCTGAAAATGATGACGAATGCGGCTACGCGGATGTCAGAAGGAGATTTCACTGTTCGCCTGCCTGTCAGGCATGGGGACGAGCTTGGCGAGCTGGCCGAGGGGATGAACAAGATGGCGCTAAGCTTGTCCCAGCTTGAGATGATGCGCCAGGACTTCGTATCGAACGTCTCCCATGAAATTCAGTCGCCGCTTACGTCGATTGGAGGTTTTGCTGAAGCGCTTCGCAGCGAAGAGGTAACCGAATTGGAGCGGGATCGCTACATTACCATCATTAAACAAGAAAGCATGCGGCTGTCGCGTTTAAGCGAGAACCTGCTCAATCTGGCTTCTTTGGACTCGCGGCAGCATCCTTTTCATCCACGGCCGTATCGTCTGGATCGGCAGCTGCGCGACGTCGTGCTTGCGTGCGAGCCGCAGTGGATGGCTAAGCGGCAGACCGTCGAGCTTCTAATGGAAGAAACGACGATTACAGCGGACAGCGACCAGCTTAATCAGCTATGGATGAATCTGTTCGCGAACAGCATGAAATTCACGCCGGAGGATGGGAAAATATTTTTTGGGCTGAGTGAGCAGGATGGGTATGCTGTCGTCCGAATATCTGATACGGGCATAGGCATCAGCGAGGAGGACCGCGAGCGTGTCTTCGAGAGGTTCTATAAAGGCGATATGTCGCGGGACCGCAGTCAAGGAGGCAGCGGTCTTGGATTATCGATCGCGCAAACCGTTGCCCAAATCCATGGAGGCAGCATCATGCTTGATCCGCATGCGGATCAGCTGGCAGGTGCGAGCTTCATTGTGAAGCTCCCTCTCGTGGCGTTAGAGCGATAACGCGGTATGGCTCCCCCTCTCGTGGCATTAGAGCGATAACGCGGTGTGGCTCCCTCTCGTGGCTTTAGAGCGATAACGCGGTGTGCCTCCCTCTCGTGGCTTTAGAGCGATAACGCGGTGTGGCTCCCTCTCGTGGCGTTAGAGCGATAACGCGGTATGGCTCCCCCTCTCGTGGCATTAGAGCGATAACGTGATGTGGCTCCCTCTTATGGCGTTAGAGTAATAACACGGTGCGACTCTTTCTCGTGGCGTTAGAGTGCTAGTTGCGGTGCAGCATGAGGTAGTGCGATAGCGTACGTCGGCTTCCTATTTAGTGATGCTGAAAACGTAGATAATCCCAGGCCAAGCGGTTATGATGGAGGGAGATTATTTCATACATGTAACGTTTTGGGGGAGAGACTTAAATGGAGAAACGGATACGGAAAGCCATCATACCGGCAGGAGGACTGGGAACAAGATTTTTGCCTGCAACCAAAGCGCAGCCGAAGGAAATGCTCCCAATTATCGATAAGCCTGCTATTCAATATATTGTAGAAGAAGCCGTTCATTCTGGTATCGATAGCATCGTTATTGTCAGCGGCCGCAACAAAAGGGCGATCGAGGATCATTTTGACAAATCTGCTGAGCTTGAGATGGAGCTGGAAGCACGCCATAACGAGGAAATGCTGGAAATGGTGCAAAAGATATCACAGCTGGCGGACATTTATTATGTCAGGCAGAAGGAGCCGCTCGGACTTGGTCATGCCGTATTATGCGCACGCCGCTTTATCGGAGACGAGCCTTTCGCGGTCCTGCTGGGCGACGACATTCTGAAGTCAGACCCGCCTTGCTTGCGCCAAATGATGGATATTTACGAGCGTGACCAATCATCGGTCGTAGCAGTCATGGAAGTGCCGTGGAACCAGACCCATAAATACGGAATCGTCGACATCGAAAGCGGCAAGCAGATTGCCCGCGTACGCGACATTGTCGAAAAGCCGGCACCCGGTCAAGCACCTACCAATTATGCGGTTGTGGGACGTTATGTACTGGATCCCGCTATATTTGGATTGCTGGAGAACGCAGCGCCGGGGAAGGCGGGCGAGATTCAGCTTACGGACAGCCTGCAGCAATTAAACCGGCTTTCTTCATTGACCGCGTACCGTTTCGACGGACGCAGGCATGACGTAGGCGACAAGCTTGGTTTTGTTCAAGCTACGATCGACTTTGCGCTGGAGCGTGCAGATTTAGGCGATGACGTAAGGAAGTACATGCTGGAGCGTTTGAAGGAAACCAACGCTTAGGATTGGTCTGTGAATGAGAACCTGAAAGAACCATGAAAAGAACGATAGACAGAACTGCAGGTAGAATCGCAGAAAGATCTAAATAAAGAGCAAATGACATAACCATAGAGAGAACCACAAACAGAACCACAAACAGAACCACAGACAGAACGACAGACAGAACGACAGACAGAACGACAGACAGAACGACAGACAGAACCACAGACAGAACGACAGACAGAACCACAGACAGAACGACAGACAGAACGACAGACAGAACGACAGACAGAACTACTGACAGAACGACAGACAGAACGAAAGACAGAACGACAGACAGAACTACTGACAGAACCACGGATAGAACGTCAGAGAGAACCACTGACAGAACGACAGACAGAACGACAGACAGAACCACGGACAGAACGTCAGAGAGAACCACTGACAGAACGACAGACAGAACGACAGACAGAACGACTGACAGAACCACTGACATACCCACAGAAAGAACCGCGCGGACAGCGGTTCTTTTTTGTTGTTTGGGGAATTATGCAGATATTAAAGTGGTGGATAAGCCTGTGGAAATATAAGATAGGGGGATGGACGTGGAGGAACGAGAGACATCAACGAGCCTATAAGAAACATATTGGCAGGAGAAAATCTGAGATAACCAACCATTACTTCGGGTACACTGCACTTTGTACAATAGAAACCTCATATAAAGGGAACTACGAGAAGCTACATTGCAGAAAGTACAATAGAATCAGCCTTACGAGTGAAATATGGCTGTAACAGCGTCATTCTGTTGCAGAAACTACAACGTAGCAAGAGCCTGATGACTTAAACGACGAATAGAGTGTATAAAGTACAACGTAGCTTGGGTAGCCGAAAAGAGAAAGCTGAGACGATCAACCAATCGCTTTGAGAAAGCTTAGGTAGCTAACCAAGCAAAAAAAACAAATTAGTTGGAGAAGGTCAGAGGCAACCAGATTTGAGAAGCTATAATGAATCAAGAACCCTATTACTTAAACGAAGAATATAGTGTGCCAGGTTCAACGTAGTTTAGGTAGTCGGCTAGAGAAAGCTTAGGGAGTTAACTAAACTAAAAGAAACAAATCGGCTAGAGAAAGCTTAGGAATTAAACCAAGCTACATGAAACAAATCAACTCGCGAAAGCTAAGTTTGTCAAACGAGCTAATTGAAATAATCGGCTGGAAACGCCAGAGGCAGCCAACCAATCTTTACAAAACAAACAAAGAGGCGCCATTTGAGCGCCTTTTCTCTTTTTAGCCACGCTTCATCTTACGAAAGTCTGACGGTGTTACGCCGGAGCTTTCCTTGTGCTAAGTCCCCTCTTCCATGGAGGAAGGAAGCGTTTGCTCTCTACACGGACGAAATTATATACGTACAAACCAGAAGCAGCCTATCGGGTCACTGTTTTCGTGAGCGCGAACGGTTGCTTTTTGTATGCCAAGGGATAATGAGGCGTTGAAATGTGTGAATGGCAGGATGCCATAAAAGACGATACGTAATTCCCACTAATTAAAAATGGAGATCATTTACTTTTTGAGATAGAATAGATAAATGTGTATAGAGAGAGATGAGAGAATCATGGGCTGGGGGATGAACGGAAGTGTATTGCCATCATTGCGGAAAGAAGCGCACAGACGATGCGGTTTATTGTAGCCAGTGCGGCAGGTTGCTTGCTGCTGATGAGAATGAAACGGCAAGCGTTAGCTCGGAGAGTACATTGGTCGTATTGGAAACGGCTGCTTCTATAGAGACAAGGCGAGCAGGGACGATAGAGAGCGTGAGCGTGCCGGCTGGCGTACATCGGGGAAAGAGAAAAGGGTCGGCTTTGGTATGGCTGCTGCCTGTTATTCTTTTTTTAGTTACGGGAGCCTCACTGTTTGGCTACTATATATATCAAGCTGGAATGAATGATAGAGTTATCAAGCTGCAAATAGAAGCGAAGATTTCAGCGCTTGATGGCAAGTATGAAGCAGCGCAGGCAAAGCTTAAAGAGGCGGCAGAAGCTAGGCCCGCTTTTGCTTCGGTACAGAAGGATGCGGAGATCGTTGCGATGGCAATCGAACTGTCGCGTTCTGTCGCAGCCGCAGGCAAGCAGTTGGAGGAGAACAAGCTGGAAGACGCTGAGCTGACCATTGAGAAAGCTAAAAATGAGCTGCATGGGCATAGCGAGCCGATTTTTTTGAGCATGAAAGAACAGCTGAGGGGTTATGCCGTAAAGCTTAGCGTATTGAAGCTGACAGCGGAGCTGGCTGATTTGAATACGGTGGATGAACTGGGAGCGAAGCTCAGCCTCGCAAGTCAGCTGGACGGTGAAGAAGCTGCTGCCGTGAAAGAGCAAATTATCGTTAAAATCGTAGAGATTAGCATAAAGGAAGCAGATGCTTTACTGAAGAAGAAAAGCTATTCCGATGCTTTGGCGGTAACGGGCAAGGGGCTGTTGTATGCCAAGGATGAAGCCAAGCTGATTAATCTGGAGAAAAAAATTACCGATGCTCAGGCTGCGTACGAGCAGGATGAGCAGCGCCGGCTGGAGCACGCCATGCAGCAAGCGGCAGCGGAGGATTTGAAAAATCAGACAGCAGCCGTTGAGGTCGTCCAGATTGAATCTACGCTGGATGAATTCGGTGACCTGAACATTGAAGGCGAGTTAAGAAATGCGGCAACGCGTCCGATTTATTCGATTTCCGTGAAACTTATCGTACGAGACGCCGAAGGCAATGAGGTAGGGTCCGGCACGGCTGAGGCAACGCCTGATTATGTAGAACCGGGCGAAAGCATTCGCTTTACGAGCACCGTATACGGCGTCTACGTTCAGAATACGACTGTCGTCGTGGATCATGCGACATGGTACTTGGATTAAGGTGGTGGTGAGATGAGCAAACGAGCGTGGGTCAGCGCGATCGCTTCCGTCTTGATCGTGTGCGGAGGACTGGCGGCTGCAGCTGCTATTCATTCAGAGGTGCCTAGCAGACTAGAAGGAAAGCCGCTGCTTGCAATTGCCGATGAATCGAAGAAAAAGTCATTAAAGGATATTATTTTTGAAACGCAGAAGCTCGTTGTGATGATTGAAACGGATGACGGCACACAAGGCTCCGGGTTTCTCTATAACTCGGAGGGAGACCTGATTACGAATGCACACGTCGTTGCAGGCGCCAAAAAGGTGAAAATTAAAACAGCTGATGCTCGTGAGCTCGAAGGAGAAGTCATCGGCATCAGTACGGAGACGGATGTTGCCGTTGTGCGTGTCGAAGCGCTGGCAGGCACCGAGCCGCTGCAGCTTGTGCGCGATGAAAAAGCGGAGGTCGGCGACGAGGTAATGGCGGTAGGAAGTCCGCTCGGCTTTCAAAATACGGTGACAACCGGCATTATTAGCGGACTCGGACGTAGCTTCGAGATCGAGCCATATCTTTATTCTGATTTGTACCAAATATCGGCGCCTATCGCGCCAGGCAATAGCGGAGGCCCTCTTGTCGATCGAACGACCGGCGCTGTGCTGGGGATCAATTCGGCTGGATACGAGCAAGGCTCGATAGGGTTCAGCATGCCAATCTCGAACGTCATCGACATTGCGGAAAGCTGGTCGAAGGAGCCTATGGCGGAGCTGCCGGAGCTGGAAGTATCAGAGGAGTCTGCTGTTAACGAGGCTGACGCGAAAGTAGAAGAGTTCGCAGGTTATCTCGTGACGCATTTCTATGACAGTCTTAACAATGCGGATTATGTCTACGCCTATTCGCTGCTCGGAGGGAATTGGAAAGAAGGCACGAGCTATGAGAAGTTTAGAGAAGGATATCTAGGCACCTTGAATGTCGTCATCGACGATATGCATGTGAAGGACAGCAGAGACGACAAAGCGACGGTCATTGCGGTTATTTCGGTGGATGAGCGCGTCGACGGCAAATATGTATTGAGCAAGTATCAAGTCACCTATGAGGTTGGCTACGAGAATGATCAATTGAAGCTGGTAAGCGGCAAAGGAAAAGCGATCAAATAAGCAAGCTCCAAACAGCATGATTACGCACAAAAAAAGAGCGAGAGAAAGCCGTTCAGGGGAAACGGCTTCTCTCGCTTTTTTGCTATCGGAGCAGATCGGATATGATGCTGAACCTAGTCCTGCTCGTTAGATGATTCGAGGTAGTCCTGTTCATAGGCAAACTCGGCTTCCTCTTCGCGCAATATCGGATTGAAAATAAGCACAAGTGCTACAGAATCGTTGCGCTGAACAGGGAAGCTAAGCAGCGATGCTGGTATGACGCGTCCATTCAACTGAAGCTGATAAGTGGTTCTGCCGCCAATAGGTACACCGCTGACGGAAACGATTTGTCCGTTGAAGTTGAAGCGAACGGCGCCTGTTTCCGCTAGTGCCTGATATATCGTCAAGCCAGGGCGGAAAGGTACCCTGTAGGCCTGCGTGACGTTAGGAAACGTTCTGCCTCCATTGATTACAACCGTCACCGATGCCTGATGCCCAGGAGGAAACGGCAGAGGAATGGGAAACGGAATAGGGAACGGAAATGGAAACGGCGGACGTGGCGGAGGGAACGGCCCTGGTCCGGGAGGGAACGGTCCTGGCCCAGGAGGGAACGGCCCTGGTCCGGGTGGAAACGGCCCTGGTCCGGGTGGAAACGGCCCTGGTCCGGGTGGAAACGGCCCTGGTCCGGGTGGAAACGGCCCTGGTCCGGGTGGGAACGGTCCTGGCCCTGGAGGGAACGGCCCTGGTCCGGGTGGAAACGGCCCTGGTCCGGGTGGAAACGGCCCTGGTCCGGGAGGGAACGGCCCTGGTCCGGGAGGGAACGGCCCTGGTCCAGGAGGGAACGGCCCTGGCCCGGGTGGAAACGGCCCTGGTCCAGGAGGGAATGGTCCTGGCCCTGGAGGGAACGGTCCTGGCCCTGGAGGGAACGGCCCTGGTCCGGGTGGAAACGGTCCTGGTCCGGGAGGGAACGGCCCTGGTCCTGGAGGGCCGAAGCCGCCGCCTGGCGGGGGAGGCGGCATAATGGACCTAGGTCCGCCGCAGCCGCAGTCGCTGCCGGTTGTAATCGCTTGCTGCGGGTACGCAGGAAATTGTTGCTCGTTAGTGTAAGTATAATCCATGCAAGCACTCATACTCCTTTACGAAACAGATTAGGCATCTATCCTTATCTATCGTATGCGGCAAATGCCTATCCGGTGTACGCAGCGTTTAACGCAAAAAAAACGACGCCGTCTCATAAATGAGACAAGCGCCGTTTCTATTTCAATCGATTATTTTACAGCTGCTTCGTAACGTTTGCCAACTTCATCCCAGTTAACTACGTTCCAGAACGCCGCGATGTAATCAGGACGTTTGTTTTGGTAGTTCAGGTAGTAAGCGTGCTCCCATACATCAAGACCAAGAACTGGCGTTTCGCCTTCCATGATCGGGCTGTCTTGGTTCGGCAAGCTGTATACTTTCAATTTGCCGTTAGCAACTGCTAGGAATGCCCAGCCGCTGCCGAAACGAGTTGTTGCTGCTTTAGCGAAATCAGCTTTGAAAGCCTCGAAGCCGCCAAGCTCGCTCTCGATTGCAGCTGCAAGAGCGCCAGTTGGTGCGCCGCCAGCGTTCGGAGCAATTGTTTCCCAGAACAAGCTGTGGTTAGCATGTCCGCCGCCGTTGTTGCGAACAGCTGTGCGAATGGCTTCAGGTACGCTTGCAAGGTCGGCAATCAATTCGTCGATTGATTTGCTTTGCAATTCTGGAGCGGACTCCAGTGCAGCGTTAAGGTTAGTCACGTATGCGTTATGGTGACGGCCGTGGTGAATTTCCATTGTAGTCGCATCGATGTGCGGCTCAAGTGCGTTGTGCGCGTAAGGCAAAGCTGGTAGTTGATGTGCCATTATTTACAGCCTCCTAATTTGTATGTAGTTATTCCATTCCATTATCCCTTATCCGATCGAATAAATCAACATTATTGTTTCAAAAGTCAAAGGGGGAACATCGCTCGAAATAGGGTATCACCGTCCTATGGATATTATACGAAGTAGGCGCAAGGAACGGCATTCGTTAACACAAAAACCGATTAAATGACTGTAAGCGCTTAATATAAAGCGTTTTCACGAGATAATCGATGATTTGTTTAATTTTTTTAAGGAATATTAAAGATACAAGCAGGATTTCGTTAAATTTTGTCGTAATATATTCTAAATGCAGTACTATGACATGGTATAGAAGGTGTAATTTTAATGAATGTTCGTTCCTTCCAGCTGTCCGATTACCGACCAATTACAGCACTGCTTGAGGATGTTCTTACCGAAGAGTGCTACGAACAAACGATGGAGGCTTTTGCCCGCCAGTTGTCATGGGATAGTGATTTGGTTCTTGTCGCTGTCGAAAATTCCGAGATTGTGGGCATGATTATCGGTACGATCGATAATAACAAAGGTTATTATTATCGCATTGCCGTGTCTCCCCTCCACCAACGGAAAGGGATCGGCAAAACGCTTATCCAGTCACTGCGTCAGCGCTTCGAACAGCGCAATGTCACAAAGATACTAATTACCGCGGACGAGCACAATGAGCCTGTTCTGCCGCTGTATGAATCGATGGGCTACGTTGCCAACGATTTTATCAGATCATTTCAGAAGCTCAGCATTGTAGCCGGTTAACGCGAACTTTACTGCATGTACGTTGTACGCAGGGCATATCTGCATCGCCATTGCTTTTGGCGGTCAGATATGCTTTTCTTATTACTATATACTTTTATGAGGAGAACGGGATGGAACCATATCGGCACTGTGTCATCAAAAGCTTTAAACATAACGGTCACATTCACCGTACTTGGCAGCAGAATTGGCTTGTTCCGGACGAGCTGCTTGATGATAAGCATAAAGCGGAAGCGATGAAGGTCTTCATCAACCGCCAAACGCCAATTCAAGAGTCGGATGGGAAGATATGGATCAGCCGTGTGCCGGCAGTCTCGTTTTTTATACCGAAGCAGTGGTTCAATGTCGTTGCTTTATTGGAAGAAGGAGGCGTACGCTACTATTGCAACATTGCTTCTCCTCCTTATATGCAGGGCGACGTATTGACCTATATTGATTACGACCTGGATGTTATTCGTACGGCAGATGGCGAGAGATCCATCGTGGACCAAGATGAGTATGAGCTGCATAAGGCGGCCTATCACTATCCGAAGATGGTGGATGAGAAGGTGCAAGCAGGCCTTTCCGCGCTATTGGAGCGCATGGATCAGAACCTGTCTCCTTTCCAGGATGAGCTCGTTACGTCCTATTACGAGGCATGGGTCAAACGCAGCGATGAGGTGGAACAATGAGCATGAACGAGTTGAGCGGCGGCGAAGGCAATGGTCAAGCTGCAGAGAATCAGGAAGCCGGTGATTCCAAGCAGTCGCCTGCAGGCAAGCGGCCGCGCTGGATGACAGAGACGGAGGATTGGGCCAAAACGCTGATCATTGCCTTTTCGGTCGTGCTGCTCCTGCATTTTTTTGTATTCAACCTCTCTAAGGTTGAAGGGCATTCCATGGAGCCCACGCTTACCGCTCATGAATGGCTGTTTGTAAACAAATTCATATATCTCGTCAGCAAGCCGAAGGTTGGCGATGTTGTTATCCTAAAGGAACCGGATACAGGCGACGGGGAGCAGAAGTACTTAGTCAAACGCATTGTCGGCATTCCCGGCGACCGCATCGAGGTTCATGACCAGCAGCTGTATCGTAATGGACAGCTTGTAGATGAGCCTTATACGGACACTGTAATTGAAGATATGAGCTACGGGCCAGAGGTTATTAACGAGGGGCATTATTTTGTCATGGGAGACAATCGCCATGCCAGGGCAAGCTTGGACAGCAGATCGTTCCATGCGGTGCCGAAAGGGCTTATCAGGGGCAGAGCTGATTTCATCCTATGGCCATTCAAAGAGATAAAAGCGCTCTAAGGAGGATTCAACTATGAAGGACGTTATGATCTATACGGATGGAGCATGCTCCGGCAACCCGGGTCCGGGCGGCTGGGGAGCGGTGCTCTTTTTTGGCGTCCATCAGAAGGAAATCTCAGGCGCGGAAAAGCATACGACAAATAATCGCATGGAGATCCAAGCGGTGATCGAAGGCCTAAGCATTCTGAAGGAGCCGTGTCAGGTCAAGGTGTACAGCGATTCCGCGTATGTCGTGAATTGCTTTCAGAAGGGCTGGATTAAAGGTTGGCTCCGCAACGGCTGGAAAAACAGCAAGCAGGAGCCCGTTGAGAATCAAGAGCTTTGGAAGGCGCTTTGGGAGCTTATGAAGAAGCATAAGGTAGAATACGTAAAGGTAAAAGGCCACAGTGACAATGAATGGAACAATCGCTGTGACGAGCTTGCTCGTGCAGCGATTAAACGGTTATAGCGTATGAGCGATAAATGGGAAAAGCTGAAAGCGGAAATGCAGGCGGCTGCGAAGAGTCTGGGTATCGACAAAATCGGCATTGCCTCGGCAGATCCGTTTGTGTCTCTGAAGCAAATATTGCTGCGCCATCGGGAGCTTGGCCGTGAGTCGGGCTTCGAGGAGCCTGACATCGAGAAGCGGACGAATCCCGCGTTGTTATTCGATAATCCGCAGTCGATCATTGCGATTGCAATCGCATATCCCTCGAAGCTGAAGGATCCGCCCAAATCGGAGCCTGGAGCACGGCGGGGCATTATGTCCCGTTCGGCATGGGGAGAGGATTACCATAAGGTGCTTCGCGACAGGTTGGCCAAGCTTGAGGCGTGGCTTCGAGAGCGGGTTCCTGAGCTGCGGGTAGAGAGCATGGTCGATACGGGAGCCTTGTCGGACCGAGCGGTAGCAGAGCGTGCAGGCATTGGCTGGAGCGCTAAGAATTGCTCGATTATCTCGCCTGAGCTTGGATCATGGATATATCTTGGCGAGATGATTACGAATTTGCCTTTCGCACCGGATGAGCCTGTCACTGAAAGCTGCGGGACTTGCACGAAATGCATCGATGCGTGCCCGACCGATGCGCTGGTTGGGCCGGGACAGCTGAATTCGAGTCGCTGCATCTCCTTCGTCACGCAGACGAAGGGCATGCTGTCAGACGAGTTTATGCGCAAAATCGGCAATCGGCTCTACGGCTGCGATACATGTCAAACCGTCTGCCCGGTGAACCGAGGCAAAAGCTGGACGCATCAGCCGGAGCTGCAGCCCGAACATGAGCTGGTGAAGCCTTTGCTTGTTCCTTTGCTGACGATTGGCAACAAGGAGTTTCAGTCCAGATACGGCCGTACCTCCTCGGCATGGCGCGGTAAAAAACCGATTCAGCGCAATGCGGTTATCGCGCTTGGCAACTTCAAAGAAGCAAGCGCCGTACCGGATTTAATACGGGTGCTGGAGCAGGATACGCGCCCGGTGCTGCGCGGGACGGCAGCATGGTCCCTTGCGAGAATCGGCGGAGAGCAAGCGAGCGCTGCTCTGCAAGCTGCTTCTGATAAGGAAACCGATGAAGAAGCGCTGCAAATGATTCATAATGCTTTATTCACGCTTAGTGAAGATAAAGGGACTGATCAATCCACGGTAGAAGCAGGTGGCCACGGTGAGTGAAATGTTTTTTTCAGCAACAGTCGACACGCCCATCGGGCCGTTGACGCTGACTGCCAACGAAGATGCAATTTGTTATTTGGATTTTGCCCCATACGAGGCTGCCTCGGAGAGGTTCCGTCAGTGGGCTGGTCGGCAAATGGGCCTGCATGCTGCAGATATGGTATTGGTTGAATCGGCTGACCATGCTTTGCTTAAAGAGGCAGACAAGCAGCTTAAGCTTTATTTTGAAGGAAACCTGCAGCAGTTCGATCTTCCCCTGCAAATGCACGGCACGCCTTTTCAGAAAAAAGTGTGGGCGGCTCTTGAGCAAATCCCGTATGGAGAGACAAGGACCTACAAGGATATCGCCGTTATGCTAGGCCAGCCAGGCGCGATGCGTGCAGTAGGCGGGGCGAATAACCGCAACCCAGTTTCGATTATTGTGCCATGCCATCGAGTGATTGGAGCAAGCGGTCAAATGGTTGGGTATGGCGGCGGTTTGCCTATTAAAATAGCACTGCTCGACTTGGAGCAAACCGTTATGAATAAGTGATGGATTCCGTTCCAAAATAGGAAGAACCTGCAAGAATACGTTCGTTGCGCGTACGGGATGAACATGCTATCATGGGAACATTATACACACAGCAGGAGATATAGAAAGGGTCTGGTGAAAGGTATGTCTTGGGTTAATATCGTAGTTCCTATCGTTACATTGCTGGCAGGAGCGGTTGGGGGATTTTTTGTAGGGGTATTCTATCTGCGCAAGCAGCTTGAGAAGATGCAGAACGATCCGGAAATGATTCAGAAGATGGCCAAGCAAATGGGCTACAACCTTAATAAGCAGCAAATGCAAAAGGCACAGCACATGATGAAAAACCAAAAAATGCCTCGGAAATAAAGTTTCCGTGAGGGAGGCGGGAGGAGAAATCGGAAATGGCGGGAAGGAAAGACTACGTCAATTCGGCTGTAACGAGCAATCGTGAACAGATTGAGTATCATATAAAAGAAGTATTGAAGCTGATTGGTGAAAATGTAGAGCGCGAAGGATTGCTTGAAACTCCTGCCCGTGTAACTCGGATGTATGAGGAAATCTTTGCCGGCTATGAGGTCGATCCTCGCGAGGTGCTTGGCGTTACTTTCGATGAGCAGCATGAAGAGCTGGTCATTGTCAAAGACATCGTCTACTACAGCCAATGCGAGCATCATATGGCTCCATTCTTCGGGAAAGCACATATCGGCTACTTGCCTAGCGGCAAAATAGCAGGGCTCAGCAAGCTTGCAAGACTCGTAGAAGCGGTTACCCGCCGCCTGCAGGTGCAAGAGCGCATTACATCACAAATCGCTGACATCCTCGATGAGGAGATGCAGCCTCATGGCGTAATGGTCGTGGTGGAAGGCGAGCATCTATGCATGTGCGCGCGCGGCGTGAAAAAACCTGGCAGCAAGACGGTCACATCCGCTGTGAGAGGCGAATTCCGTACCAATTCCGCCCTTCGTTCCGAGTTCCTTACTCTGCTTAAGCAATAGCATGGCAACATAAAGTCCGACTAGGGAGCATCCCTGTCGGGCTTTTGCTTATATTTCTACGCGAAACGTTAGCTTAGCCGCCAGAGGACGGCGACAACCGTTTACGCTTGACGTATAGGAAAGGATATGAGTTTGCTCATCCTTTCTCTATACGTTTCGCCGAAACGATGGCGTCTATAGAAAGGACGCCATCAGGCGTTTCTTTTTATATAACGAAACTAGTAGGGGGCCCATGTTAGTTTGCGTGCTTCCTCAAAGCGCTCGTTCACGAACGGCCATATGACAACGTTCCACCAGCTTTGAACATACGCGGCACGATTGTTTTGGTGTTTGAGGTAATAGGCGTGCTCCCACACATCGAGTGCGATAATAGGAACAACATCCCATTGCGACAGGTTCTGGTGTTTCTCGGCCATCAATATTTCAAGTCTTCTGCTGCGCGGGCTCCATACGAGAAGAGCCCAGCCGCCGCCTTCCACCTTAACGGCCGCTTCGCTGAACTGCCTCTGGAAAGCAGCCGGGCTGCCGAAATCGGTTCGGAGCTGCTGGCTCAGCGACCCGGCCGGCTCACCCCCGCCATAAGGTGACATGATGCTCCAGAACAGCGTGTGCAAATAATGCCCGGCGCCGTTGAAGGCTAGCTCGCGCTCCCAATGCTTGATGAGCTCGAATCTATTTGATTCACGCGCGGCTTGCAGCTGCAGCTCAGCTTTATTAAGGCCGTCGACGTAGGCTTGATGATGAATATCGTGATGGATACGCATCGTTTGCTCATCTATATAGGGCTCAAGCGCATCGTAAGCATAAGGAAGCGGCGGCAGCTGATGCCCGCCAACGGGAACACGTTGAAGATGTGTACGCTGTTCGCGGCTCGTAGAACTGTTCGCGCCTTGGCGGTAAGCGCTCATCAAGCCGACGTAATAGTTTGATTCCCGAATCGCATGCAGGATGACGGTTCGGGATAGTGGCGTTGAGACAGCAGCTGTGCGCTCCATGAGCTGTGTTAGCTGATCAATATACGTACGGGACTGCTCAAGCGCCGCATCAACAAGGGATTCGACCGTTTGCTCCACATAGGCAGGCAAACGGGCAGGATAAGGAAGCCAGTCATCCAGCCGCTGATTCGTATAATGGGCAGTTTGGGAGAAAACGGGCTCCCAGGATTGAATAAGCTGGACGTATTGCGGTTCGAGTTCCGGCGATGCTTCCAAAATAACAGCGGCATGCTCCTTTTCTTGCAGCTTCCAATGGCGAATCAATTCCATGACGCGAACGGGCATGAGCGCTCCGTAAACAAAAAGCACGACCATCGCCTCCTTTGTTGCAACAATAGCATCTATGTTAGATGTATTCGTTGCCAAACGGGCTTATGTCGTGCTTGTCGATTATATTCGTTCAGCTTGGAGCTGCTGATCGACTTGGCTGAGAAACAAAGCAGCTCTCTGAATGTACTCGCTCGGATGAACCTGGAACAGCAGCTCATGCTTGCCATCCTGTACGATCCAAGAGCGGGAAAGAACGTTTCCTTGGCCTTCGGCAATCGCTTCGGCTGTTTCGAAAGGGGCTTTCACATCGTTCGTACCATGGATGATAAACAATGGGATATCATACACATTAGCGATGACTTCGCTGGCTGGAATGGAGCCGAAGCTCGTTCCCGTCCATAATGGAATCATGGATTCTATTAATGGTAATGAGAAATCCGGCAAGGATACGAATTGGTTCAGGTTATCGAACAATGCTTCTGAGCTTGGGATAAATAAGCTATCAAGAATCATGGCATCGATCACGTCAGTCTGAAGGGCAGCTTGGAGGGCAGTGCCTGCGCCCATTGAGAAGCCCCATACGACGATGTCCTCAGCCCCGCGTGATTTGGCATAATCAACAGCTGCAAGCAGCTGCTGCGACTCCTCCAGACCTCCTGTTGCCGGAGCTTTGTATTGCTTCGAGGCGTATCCATAGTCGAACAACAATATATTATAATTCAAGCCGTGAAGCAGCTTGGAGAGTTCATACATAGGCACCCATGATTCTTCACGGTTGGCGCCGTATCCGTGGCTGAAAACGACCGTTCGAGCAGAGGGCACAGACAAGGCGCTATCCGCTTCTGCAGGAATGAACCAGCCGCTGACCGTCGTATCGCCGCTTTTACTAGGGAAAATGACATCCTCGTAATCTAGGCCGATAGCCGCTTGCGGATTGGAGGAGAGCGGAGCCACATAAGGATAAGCAAGCATCCATGCCACATAGCCGTGAAAGATAATGATAGCAAGCAAGCACATGGCGGTTACGGAAGCGACAGACGCAATAAGCAAATGCTTGCCGCGGCTTCTCGTTCTTCGCAAGAGGAAAGAATGGTCGGAATCTCCGAGTGGAAAGGGTTGAAGGCTCTGCGGGAACCCGCCTTCAAGCGGCATTGGTGTCATCATCGTGCTCATGTCGGTGTCCTCCCTCTGCGTGCAAACGTCTATATGGTCTTAAACAAGCCATAAGTTGTAAGCGCTTTTCGTTTCTAGTACTTTTATCGTAGTCCGGTCCTAGGAGCCTGTCAATTGATGTCGAGGTATTGTTAATCATTTGTAATATTACTGTAATGTAAAGAACTTTTCTTTACGTGGATGGAAGCAATGAGTTATACTGAATGAGAATCGGTTTCATTGGATGAAACCATTTATAAGGGAGGTGCAGCTGCATGGAAGAAGGGAAATCGACGGTTCGGGCAGTGGATCGGGCGCTGGATATTTTACTGTGTTTTACTTCGAAAACAGACTGGGCGATGACGGAGATTGCCGAACATGTCGGCCTGCACAAAAGCACGGTTCACCGGATGCTCGCAACGCTTGAAGAAAAGGGCTTCATAGAGCGGGATCGCTCGACGGACCGTTATCATTTGGGTATGAAAATGTGGGAGCTATCCGCCAATATATCACGTTCTGATGATCAAGCTACGATTTGGCTGCCAGAGATGGAGAGGCTTCGCGATCAGCTTGGAGAAACAGTTAGTATATACGTAAGAGACGGCTCTGAGCGGATTCGCATGCAGGCCGTACAGAGCAACCAACCCGTAAGGCGGGTGGCGCCGGTGGGTGCGAGACTTCCGCTTTATGCAGGTGCTTCGAGCAAAGTACTCATTGCCTATTCTGACCCATTGGTGCAGGAGAGCATATTCGGGGATCCGGCATGGCTGTATTCGATTGATCTGGATCTTTATAAGCAGCAGCTGGAGGAGATTTGCCAGCAAGGCTACGCCACAAGCTTTGAAGAGCGGGAGCCCGGCGCTGCTGCGTTGTCTGCCCCAATATTCAACCGGACGGGCAAGCTGGCCGCTGCGTTGTCGGTGTCGGGACCTGCAAGCAGATTAACGATGCAGACGATGCGGGATTACGCTCCTGTTATGATGGAGTCGGCCAAACGAATGGGAATTATGATTTTATAGGCAGGGAGCAGGTCTGGGATAGGTTCCGGAGCTGCTTTTTTTTTGAGCAGAGAGAAGCAGGGGCTTCCTAGAAAGTCATTATTGGAAGCTATAGCGTCAACTTTGTACATAACGCGTAGCATAGAATAAAAAATAACCTTCAGCTCCACTAATTCAGTGGTGTTGAAGGTTATTCTGTGCATGTTGCGGCATTTGTTCAATCGAATTTACCTATTAGGTAGGGATACACCCGTTGTTCAGCAATTAAGCTGTTGTGTTCATGTTCGCAATCATTTGGCGAAGTACCGTTTGAAGGATACCGCCGTTGCGGTAGTAATCAACGTCAACTACGGAGTCAAGACGAACAATCGCAGGGAAATCGAATGTCGTGCCATCTTCGCGCGTCGCTGTAACGGTTACTTGCAAGCCTGGCGTTACGTCATTGGACAAGCCAACGATGTCGAACGTTTCACGGCCGGTAATATTAAGCGTCTTCCAGCCTTGGCCCTCTGGGAATTGCAGCGGCAGTACGCCCATGCCGACAAGGTTGGAGCGGTGAATACGCTCGAAGCTTTCAGCGATAACAGCTTTCACGCCTAGTAGGAAAGTACCTTTTGCTGCCCAGTCACGGGAGCTGCCTGTACCGTACTCTTTACCGGCAAGAACAACAAGGTTTTTGCCGTCTTTCTGATATTTCATCGAAGCATCGTAGATGGACATTACTTCATCAGTTGGAAGGTAAGTCGTTACGCCGCCTTCTGTACCAGGAGCCACTTGGTTACGGATACGGATGTTCGCGAACGTTCCGCGCATCATGACTTCGTGGTTACCGCGGCGGGAGCCGTACGAGTTGAAGTCTTCGCGTTTAACGCCGTTATCGATCAAGTATTGGCCGCCCGGGCTGTTAACAGTAATGTTGCCGGCAGGGGAGATATGATCCGTTGTTACGGAATCGCCCATTAGTGCAAGCACGTTTGCTGCATGAATGTCTTTGATGTCGGATAGATCCGGTCCAAGGTTTTCGAAGAACGGCGGGTTTTGGATGTAAGTTGATTTGTTATCCCACTCGTAGCTTTCGCCCTTAGGAACCGAAATAGCGTTCCAACGCTCGTTTTGTGTAAATACGTTCTCGTATTTATCGCGGAACATTTGCGGGTTAAGCGCAGCTGTCATCGCGTCGTTGATTTCTTGGGACGTAGGCCAGATATCTTTGAGGAATACCGGTTTGTTGTCCTCTGTGTAACCGATTGGATCGGTAGTCAAATCAATGTTAGTCGTGCCTGCAAGCGCATAAGCGATAACAAGCGGCGGTGAAGCCAGGTAGTTCGCTTTTACTTGTGCATGGACGCGACCTTCGAAGTTACGGTTACCAGAAAGCACGGCGGAAACCGTCATATCGTTGTCGGCAATCGCTTTGCTAACTTCATCCGGAAGCGGACCTGAGTTACCGATACAAGTTGCGCAGCCGTAGCCTGCAACGTGGAAGCCAAGCGCTTCAAGCGGCTCGATTAGATTTGCTTTTGTTAGATATTCCGTAACGACGAGCGAGCCCGGCGTCAGGGAGCTTTTAACGTAAGCAGGTTTTTTTAGTCCTAGCGCTACAGCTTTCTTAGCCACGAGGCCAGCACCAACCATTACGCTCGGGTTAGATGTGTTCGTGCAGCTTGTAATAGCAGCGATTACGACTGCGCCAGTGCCCATTTTGCTCACTTGGCCGTCATTGTGCTTAACCGTTACCACTTGCTCGATTTTCTCATCACTTAGGCCGTATCCGCCTTTGTCGATCGGCGTACGAATGATGCTGTTGAACGATTCTTTCATCGCAGTCAGCTCAACGCGGTCTTGCGGACGCTTTGGACCTGCAAGGGAAGGAACGATCGTTGAAAGGTCAAGCTCAACTACATCCGTGAATACCGGATCCGGAGTTTCGTCCGTACGGAACATGTCTTGTGCTTTATAGTAAGAGCCTACCAGCTCAATAAGGTCCTCAGAACGACCCGTTTGCTGCAAGTAGCTGAGTGTTTCGTTATCTACAGGGAAGAAGCCGATTGTAGCGCCATATTCCGGGGCCATGTTGGCAACTGTAGCACGGTCAGCAAGGCTGATGTTCGATAGACCAGGGCCGAAGAACTCAACGAATTTGCCGACAACGCCTTTTTTACGCAAAATTTGAGTGACGGTAAGCGCTAGGTCAGTTGCAGTGGAGCCTTCAGCCAGCTTGCCAGTCAATTTGAAGCCGATAACCTCAGGCATTACAAAATAAAGCGGTTGGCCAAGCATACCAGCTTCAGCCTCGATACCGCCAACGCCCCAGCCGACAACGCCGAGTCCGTTGATCATCGTTGTATGCGAATCCGTACCAACGAGGGAATCAGGGAATACGACGGTTTCGCCGTCAATGGTTTTGGTTGCGGCAACCGATGCAAGGTACTCTAGGTTAACTTGGTGAACGATACCTGTGCCCGGCGGAACCGCGCGGAAGTTATCGAACGCTGTTTGTGCCCAGCGAAGGAAACGGTAACGCTCTTCGTTGCGCTCAAACTCTACCTTGGTGTTGTATTCAAGCGCTTCGGGCGATCCGAATGCATCTACCATGATGGAGTGATCGATTACAAGGTCAACGGGTACGAGCGGATTGATTTTTTTCGGGTCTCCGCCAGCTTTTTTCACCGTATCGCGCATTGCCGCAAGGTCAACGACAACGGGAACGCCTGTGAAATCCTGCAATACGATACGAGCAGGGATGAAAGGAATTTCTTTGTCTTCGCGTCCGTCAGCCCAAGTTGCCAGCTGCTTTACATGTTCAGGTGTAATGGCGCGTCCGTCGAATTGGCGAACAGCTGCCTCAAGCAATACTTTAATAGAGAAAGGCAATTTGGAAATATCGCCTAATCCTTGTTCTTCAAGTCCGCCCAGACGGTAGTAAGCGTAAGATTTGCCACCCGCGTCCAGCGTTGTGCGAACCGAATAATGATTTTGTGTAGCCATCGTCATTCTCCTCTTTGAATGTAGTTTGTGTTTCATACTGTGAAACACAATTTCAAAATCGCTATATCTACAGTATATCGTTAAAATAGTGCTTACGTAAAGTCCAATTATGTCTTTTTCGGCATGCCCGCCACTCCAAAACGTAAACTTACGAATGTTACATGAAACGTAGGGCTGCTTCATATAATGAAGCAGTTAATCTGCGTTAAGCCTGCAGTCACGACTAAGTGAAGGAGGGATTGCTTTGCCGCGAACAGGTAACCGGGGACTGGGGAACACGGGTCCGAAAAAAACGCAAGCTCCGCCTAAACAGACTGTCTCCGAGCGAAAGCCGCAGTTAAAGCCCACGGCGCCTACAGCTCCTGCAGCTCCGAAGCAGCAAGCTTCTGCCGAGCTGCAGTCGATGCGCCAAGCCGAAATTAGCGGACATGCGCCGCAAGACCAGAAACGCTCGAGCCAGGAACCAATGACGCCAAGGCAGCAGAAGTCTAAGCTCAATTCGCTGCTTCGCTCATCCGATTATGAGCAGAGAGCCGGTGAAGAAAAGCTGCTTGGCTGGAAATCAGCCGTTCACCGGTATGTGAGCCTGTACAATCAGGCAGAAGCCAATCAGCATGCAGCCGTACTGACCGATTACGTAACCGACTCGGATCATTGCGATCGCCTTCGCGGCAGGCTCGAACGACTGAGAGAGCGCGATTTGCTCAGGGGCGCGCTTCCGGCCGGCAGCGAAACGAAAGCAGAGCTCATTCGCGTTAACGAATCATCCAGCGAGGTTTCTGTACTCGTTAGACTGCATATCAAACGGAGGATGGAGCAGTCAGGACGGTATTATATGGAGGAAAGATCCGAATTCGAGCGTCTATGGCTTGGATTGTCAGGCGGTGCATGGGATGTGCTGCGCGTTGAGCCGATTATTGCAGAACGCAGACCTCGTTTTGGCACAGCAACCGACAACTGGATGACCATCGATGACTATTCGGAGCTATTTGGCGATCTATCGTCACCGTCAACACCATACTTAAATTATGACCTATTACAGCAATTCAAACACAGACCATCCGGTATTCGGTACAGGAGAGATTTGGTTGCGGCGTATGCGGACCGTTGGTGGAATGAAGGAAACCCGGCCTACGAGCTTTTTGAGGTGAATTGTACCAATTACGTGTCGCAGTGCATCTTTGCAGGCAATGCCCCGATGAACTATACTGGTAAAAGAGAAACGGGCTGGTGGTATAAAGGAAGAAATAAAGGCAGCGAATGGTGGAGCTACAGCTGGGCCGTTTCGAATGCGATAACCAATTATTTGACCGGCTCCAAGTCTTCCGGCTTGCGTGCGGAGGTTATGCAATCTGCTGACGAGCTGCAGCTAGGGGATATTATTACCTATGACTGGAATGGCGACCAACGCTTCCAGCACAGCACGGTCGTTACTGCCTTTGACTCGTTCGGCATGCCGCTAGTGAATGCCAATACCGTTTCCAGCAGGCATCGCTACTGGGATTATCGTGATTCCTATGCATGGACGGAACAAACGAAGTATCGATTTTTTCATATTGCCGATCTATTATAAATTATTGTACCGGAGGATATGCCATGGGGAGCAAGGTTCGAGTAGGTTTAGTTTACGGGGGAAAATCGGGAGAGCATGAAGTTTCTCTGCAAACGGCTTACGCGGTTATGGGTGAGTTTGATTACAACAAATACGAAATCAAACCTTTTTATATTACGAAGCTAGGCGAGTGGAAGACGGGAGACGTACTGCATGCGCGGCCGTCGACCGTTGAGGAGCTTCGGTACGCATCTGGAGAGGCGAAGCGGGCTGGCTTCACTCTGGCTCCGTTGTTCGCGCGTTTAGACTCTGAAGGCTCGTCTGAAACGGCTGGTGAGCCTGGTATCGATGTCATATTCCCGCTGCTGCATGGCACATTCGGCGAGGATGGCACGATTCAAGGGCTGTTCGAAATGGCGAACATGCCATATGTCGGAGCGGGTGTTCTCGCTTCTGCCGTTGGCATGGACAAGATTCTGATGAAAAAAGTATTCGCGCAGGAAGGCTTGCCTCAATGCGTATTCCGTTTTTTCAACCGGACACAGTGGGAGCGCGATGCATCCTTCTTCATTATGGAATGCGAGGTTTCACTCGGCTATCCATGTTTCATTAAGCCGGCCAACCTTGGCTCCAGCGTCGGGGTTTCGAAGGCTAAAAACCGCGAGGAGCTAATAGCGGCGGTAAACTATGCGTTCCGTTTTGACCGTAAGGTTATCGTCGAGGAGTTTGTCGATGCCCGCGAAATTGAAGTAAGCGTGCTCGGCAACGACGATGCAAAGGCGTCTGTTCCAGGCGAGATTGCGCCATCTAATGAGTTCTACGATTATAAAGCGAAGTATATTGACGGCAAATCGACGATGCAGATTCCGGCTATTTTGTCCCCGGAAATAACAGAGTCGATTCGAGAAATGGCAGTTCGCGCATTCCAATCGATTGACGGCTCCGGCTTGTCGCGCGTTGATTTTTTCCTCCGTAAAAGCGATAACCAGATTTTTATTAACGAAGTCAACACCTTGCCGGGGTTCACGCCGTTCAGCATGTATCCGCTCATGTGGAAGGAAACCGGCATTCCATATAAAGAACTATTAGACACCTTGATCTCGCTCGCGCTCTCACGCCACGCCGAGAAGCAGCGTATAGACTTTACCGGCGAAGCAGCAAAATAAGCTTTAAGTCTGTGCTGAGCTAAGCCGCGCAGATCCCCATTGAATAAATCCAGAGGGGAAGCTCTCTGGATTTTTGTTTGCTTAAGAAATGATACAAAGCCGAAAAGCAGAGGTAAGCACACATATGTCCTTACAGCAGCCCGAAAGGGTGTGCTGTAAGCACGCATGCGTTCTTATGGAGCTAGGGCAGCGTGGAAGTGAGCTCGAAAAGTAGCTGTAAGCACAAATATGTTCTTACAGCAGCCAAGTAACCCGAAAGGGTGTGCTGTAAGCACGCATGCGTTCTTATGGAGCTAGGGCAGCGTGGAAGTGAGCTCGAAAAGTAGCTGTAAGCACAAATATGTTCTTACAGCAGCCAAGTAACCTGAAACTGTATACTGTAAGCACGTATGCGTTCTTATGGAGTCAGAGCAGCGTAGAAGTGAACTCGAAAAGTAGCTGTAAGCACAAATATGTTCTTACAGCAACCAAGTAACCCGAAAGTGTGTGCTGTAAGCACGCATGCGTTCTTATGGAGTCAGGGCAGCGTAGAAGTGAGCTCGAAAAGTAGATGTAAGCACATATATGTTCTTACAGCAGCCATGTAACCCAAAAGTGTGTGCTGTAAGCAGGCATGCGTTCTTATGGAGCTAGGTTAGCGTAGAAGTGAGCTCGAAAAGTAGCTGTAAGCACAAATATGTTCTTACAGCAGCCAAGTAACACGAAAGTGTGTGCTATAAGCACGCATGCGTTCTTATGGAGCCAGGTCAACGTAGAAGTGAGCTCGAAAAGTAGCTGTAAGCACAAATATGTTCTTACAGCAGCCAAGTAACTCGAAAGCGTGAGCTGTAAGCACGCATGCGTTCTTATAGAGTCAGGGCAGCGTAGAAGTGAGCTCGAAAAGCAGCTGTAAGCACAAATAAGTTCTTACAGCAGCCAAGTAACCATAATTAGTCTTCTGTAGGCACGCATGCGTGCCTACAGGGCCAGGCCAGTGTAGGTGTGAACTCGAATGGCTGTTGTGAGCTTATATATGTTCATATGAAGCGAATGTTACAATGGAGTTCGACGTAAAGCGTGTCCCGCAGGGACGAAAGCGCTCCCTGAGCAAAAGCAAGCTATAACGCTCTCCGCGGCGCTAACGTTAGTCCAATTGCGGGAGTCCAGAGGGTGCAACCCTTGGGGCCCTCCCTTGGATGGGAGGGTTTGGGTGGGTTCGAAAGCCTTTGAAGGTTGGTAATAACCCTTTAAAGGTCTGGTAGTAGTGCCTTCAAAGGTCTGGTTGTATTCTACAGAAAGGAGGGAAATCAAATGGGATTTGCAACAGAGTTTAATTCGGTTTGTAAATTTAAGTCCGAGCAAGAGCTGTATGAATTGTTGGAGTACGGTCGGGGCAAAATGGTCAAGAGCGGCTTTCGCGTGTTTCCTACGGGGCAGAAGGTCATTGCCTATACGCCTGGTAATGAAGCGATCGCGATTGTCCGCATCTTAGCTTCTATTGCAGAGATTAATTTTCAAGGCGAAGAAGTGACACAGGTGGAGATGGAGCTCGTGAGAAAGTTGACTGAGGAAGAATCAAAAATTCAAACGGCGCTTGCTTTTGAAATGTTTTTCGGAGAGAAGGCCTAATCGATGATCGTTAGATTAGGCTTCGTTGCAATGAGCTTGCAGCTCGAGAACGCCTCACCTTCCAAAACGATGACCTATGCCAGTTTCTCTAAGCTTGGCGACCGTGAGGCGGGGATTCGGAAGCTGGAGCGGATTGCCGAGGAGAACCTCCGCAGCTCGCTGCGGATTCTCAAGCATTGCAAAGCCAGCGGCATTCAAATGTATCGATTTTCGTCCAAGCTCATTCCACTCGCTACGCATGAAGAATTGGCGGAATGGGATCCTTTTGCAGCGCTTAAGCCAGCTTTTCGCGAGGTTGGCGAGTATGCGGACAAGCATGGCATTAGAGTTTCTTTTCATCCAGACCACTTCTGTGTGTTCAGCACGCCGAGGCCGGAGGTGCTTGCCAAGTCCGAGCTTGACTTAATCAATCATGTGCGAATGCTGGAAGCCATGGAGCTGGGCGAGGCAACCAAGTGCAATATACATATTGGCGGTGCTTACGGCGACAAGGCTGTGGCCGGAGAACGATTTGTTCGACAATTCGGAGCACTGCCTCCGCGTCTAAAGCACCGAGTTACGCTTGAAAATGATGACAAGACGTTTAATGCGCGGGAAACGCTTGATGCGGCGGAGCAGGTAGGAGTGCCTATGGTGCTCGATATCCATCATCATGCTGTTAATTCCGGCGATATTGATGATGAAGAGCTGTATAACGGACTTTGGCCGCGGATTGTTCGTACTTGGGACATGGAGCGTGGAAGGCTCGGACTGACAGACGCAGGACAGCTTCCGCCCAAAATTCATGCATCCAGTCCCAAAAGCTTATCCGATCCGCGCGGTCATGCCGATTATCTGGAAGCAGAGCCGTTATTGCGGTTTCTCCGGCATGCGGCTCGAACGAGCGAACATGTGGATTGCATGCTCGAAGCCAAAAGCAAGGATGAGGCACTATTTAAGCTGATGGCTGATTTCAAGCAATTGGAAGCGGAAGGCGAAGGCGTCAGAGTGCTCGATGGCGGACGTGTTGAAATATCTGCCGTAGATTAATTAAACGGGAACCACCGCCAAGGCATGCCTTGGCGGTGTTATTATATGTCGGCAATTCGCCACAGCCCGCACAATGACCACAATTATTATATGTCGGCAATTCGCCACAGCCCCCACAATGACCACAATTATTATATGTCGGCAATCCGTCACAGCCCGCACAATGACCACAATGAAAAGGTGATTAACATCATGGAATGGATCTTATTAGTATTGTTAGGCGTCGTAGCCGCTATGTTTGGCAGTATTGTCGGTCTGGGCGGCGGCATTATCATCGTTCCTGTGCTTATGCTTATTGGGCCCGTATTAACGGGAGGAGAAATCGGACATGCCACAGCGGTGGGCATTTCGTTAACCGTACTCGTCGTAACGGCATTAGCATCTACGTTAAGCTACGCCAAACGGAAGATTGTTGATTTCCGCAGCGGCTGGATGTTTTTTATAACGAGCGGACCTGCTGCTATGCTGGGCTCAGCGCTGACCGGCTTGCTGCCAGCTGGAGCATTTCAGCTTATATTCGGCATTTTTATGCTGCTTATGGCCTCGCTACTCATTGCTCGTGACTATATGAAACCGTTTTCCAAGGAGTGGCCGATCGTTCGGACGATTACGGATGCTTCAGGACAGGTTCATACGTATAGCTATGGAATCGTGCCTGCGCTCGCGATAGGCTTCGGCGTAGGGCTGATGTCTGGCTTGTTCGGCATCGGAGGCGGCTCTCTGTTTGTACCGCTAATGGTTTTATTGTTTCGCTTCCCGCCGCATATGGCGACAGCCACCTCCATGTTCGTTATTTTCCTGTCTTCCATACTTGGCAGCGGCATGCATGCTTATTTGGGGGAGACGGACTGGCTGCTTGTGCTGGCATTAGTGCCAGGTGCTTGGATCGGCGGCAAGCTAGGTGCGGCAATCGCTGTGAAATTGAGCGGAAAAGGTTTGCTGTGGCTGCTGCGGGTGACGCTGCTGCTGCTTGCTGTACAATTAATCATTGAAGGTATTGGATCATTTTGATATGGTGGAGTAATCAAAGGCGAAACTTGTGTGACGCTTCATACGTAGAAGAGGATAACATGGATTTTTGATCGTGAATTTACATAGAGGGAAGAGTGATGGAACGTGAGTGACCAGAACAATGCTTCCGTCGTTGGCGGGAAAAGCTTTACTGCTGTCGCAATCAACTGTGCGTCCAAAGCAGGAGAATGGATTAAGACGAAGCTTGGCAATTATGCGAGCCTTGATATAAAGTATTCCTCGCATGACTTGGTGACCGAGATTGATAAAGGGTCGGAGCGCTTGATCAAAAATTTAGTCATGACTCATTTCCCGCATCATTCCTTTCTGGGTGAAGAAGGCGTGGAGCCGGGGCCAGAGGCTTCGGCTAAGGCGCTTGCCAATATCCGGGACGCGGAATATTTGTGGATCGTCGATCCGATCGACGGAACGACTAACTTTGTTCACGGCTTTCCGTTTTTCTGCGTATCAATCGCGCTTGCATATAAAGGCGAGGTTATCGTTGGCGTAGTGTACGATCCGATGAAGGATGAGCTGTTCGTCGCTGAGAAGGGCAAGGGAGCCTACGTCCACGGCAAAAGAATGCAGGTATCGAAGGATGAAACGCTTAGAGGCAGCTTGGTGGCAACGGGCCTCCCTGCTGACCACCACTACGCGCTGCCGTTAAATCTGAAAGGCATCCAAGCGATTGCTCCGCAGGTTCGGAATCTGCGTATCGCAGGATCTGCTGCGATGCACTTGGCGTATGTAGCAGCGGGACGCTTGAGCGGATTCTGGGAGATCGGGCTTAGCAGCTGGGATCTGGCGGCAGGAACCTTGCTTGTACAGGAGTCTGGTGGAAACGTAACCGACACAATGGGCAAGCCTTATGATCTAGGCGTACGCAATGTCGTAGCTACCAATGGCCACATTCAAGATGAGCTGGTTGCGGCTCTTGCCGCGTCGAACGCAAACGAATAAACGAATGGGACAGCGTACTGCGATACTCGCAGCTGCGGTGTCCTTCTCTGTTTAGAGGAGGAGTCCATCCAAATGACTGCAAAGAAACGAATTGCTGCAATGATTATGACGACCCTATGCCTGGGGATGCTTGCTGCTTGCGAGTCGAACGAAACAAAGGAAGCACAACCAGCTACTGAGGTACCGACCATGACCGCGACAGAAAAACCCAAGGAAACCGATAGCGCCATGGAATCAACCGGGCCTGATAAGACTGACCCTGATAAGACTGATCCTGAAATGAGCGATGAACCGTATACCGTGCTTGCACAGGAGCTGCGCGTCCCTTGGGTTATTGCATTTGATGAGGATATTGTCTATATAAGCGAACGCGAAGGAAACATCGTAAAGGTCGATGGTGCGCAGATGACGCGCCAATCCGTCCATTTGAAGAAAAGTGTACAAGGGGTTGGGGAAGGGGGCTTCCTCGGGTTTGTGTTAAGTCCGGACTTCGCGCAGTCGAAGACAGCTTATGCTTATCACACCTATGAGGAAGAGGGACGTCTTCTGAATCGTGTCGTTCTTCTCGAGCAAAGCGGCGACCAGTGGTACGAAAGGGAAACTTTGCTTGAGGGTATACCCGGAGCCGCTAATCATGACGGGGGAAGAATGGCTTTTGGCCCGGACAAGCAGCTGTATATAACGACGGGAGATGCGCAGCAGCGGGAGCTTGCTCAGGACATTAATAGTTTAGCGGGTAAAATATTAAGGATGACGCCGAGCGGCGAAATACCGGAGGATAATCCTTTCCCGAACTCCTACGTTTATTCATACGGACATCGCAATCCGCAGGGATTGGTATGGAATGACGAAGGCATCTTGTTCAATACAGAGCACGGTCCTTCGGGAAATCCGGGAGGGCATGATGAAATCAATATAATTGAAGCGGGTGGCAACTACGGTTGGCCCGCTATATACGGGGATTCAACTGCAAAAGGCATGATTGCACCAATCTACCATACAGGTGAGGACGCGATTGCTCCTTCGGGCGCCACGCTCGATGCGGGCAATCGCATGCTGATTGCTACCTTAGTGGGCGGCGCGCTTTACCGTTATGATCCAGCTACCAAAGAGTTGATTGTCGTATTTGAGGGCGAGGGAAGGCTTCGGGATGTGAAAATAAAGGACGGACGCGTGTATGTGATTACGAATAATACCGATGGACGAGGCACGCCTTCAGAGAAGGATGACAGACTTTTACTGCTTAGGGATCTGAATAAGTAGAGGATCGAGAGGATTTATACGGTGTTACCTTGCTTTTATACACCTCCGCAACCACTTAGGGATAGGAAAACTTCCCTATGACTTGGTTGTGGAGATTTTTTTTGTAGATAATGAACTTTATTAGCCTGTGAGATCTCTTATCTATGAAAAGGGGTGAGAACGTGAATATAAGCCGTCTTGTCAAACAAGCCCAAAGAGGCAACAAGGAAGCTTTACTACAACTAATCATAGCCGATCAAGACGCTTATTATCGACTTGCCTACAGCTATATGAGAAATGAGCATGACGCGATGGATGCAATGGAGGACATGATTGTGACGTTGTATGAAAAGCTGGATCAATTGCAGAAGAGCGAAGCCTTCTACAGCTGGAGCAAAACCATTCTCGTCAATCGCTGCAAAGCCATTCTCCGCGGCAAGGAACGATTTGTTCCGTTAGAGGACGAGGGTGAACCCTCGCTTGCTGCTTTAACAGACGATAATCCATATCGCGATACGGAGTCTGAGATGGACATGGAGGTACTGCTCTCTCATCTGAATGATCGGCAGAGGGAAGCGATTGAGCTTCGTTACGTACATGATCTTCCTTATCAGACCATTGCGGATATGACCGGTACGCCGCTAGGCACAATCAAATCAAGAATTTCGCAAGGCATTCAAAAGCTGAAAACCATGATCGGAGGTGATCGTTATGAAAACGATCGAGGAGAGATTACAGGAGCACAAGCAGACCTTGAATATCGTACAGGCCCCGTCAAAACTTGAGGGCAGACTTCGATATGCACTTGAGCAAGTTCCGACAAAGAAAAGAAAAAGGAATAAAGCGATGACGTGGGCTGCTTCTTCTGCGGCAGCACTCCTTTTGATTGTCGGAACCTATCAATATCCTGCATTTGCTTATTACGGAGGTAAGCTGTTAAATAAGATCGAGCTGAGCTCACTAAGCTTTTCTGAGGTGGCGGAGCAAGGCTATGGACAAACGGTCAATAAAAGCAAAACGCTTGATGACGGTACGGTTATTAGCATTAATGGAGTTATTGCAGATGATAACGGTATGTTAATGTATTACACCATAGATCGACCTGCAGGCTCCGTATTTAAAGACGATAGCACCTTTCGTTACGGAGTGGGTAATATGCATGGGTTCTTGACGAATTCAAATCCGAAAGAAGGAAGCGGTGGCAATCTTACCGATGATATGACCCATTTCGATGGCGTATATAAATTCGAGCCGGTTAGTCCATTCGCCAGAACATTAACGGTTGCCTTTAGTGAGCGGCTAGAAAATGGGGAAGTGGCTTCCTATCCGATTTCCTTCAAGTTCGATGCGAACAAAGCGATGAACAGCTTGCTTAAAGAGGATATCTCGAAATCCGTTGCTGTCGATCAGGGGAAAGTCTACTATGAATCCATTACGGCTTCACCAACCTCAACCGTTGTGAAGGGACATTATGAAATGGATAACGAGGAATTTCCGAGATTTCCGGGCAAAACAAAGCTTTATGTGAATGGAACAGAAGTGAAATCATGGGGAATGCAATCAAGTCGTGACGGTAAAAAGGGCATCCCGGGATTTGAACTTGAATTTGACGTGCTTCCGACAGACAAGCTCGAAACAATTGAACTTGTACTTGAAAATTTCGGCGGATACCAGAAAGTAGAAGAACCGATATCACTAGCTTCGCCATCGGATTTATCGATCAAAATCGGCGATGAAAAGCTTTGGATTCGAAGCGTTACAAAAACCGACACAGGCTATGATATCGTTATCGCCAGAAAACAATTCACCTTCGTCGAGACGGAAAATTTATCGGTACAAGCTGGGGGGATCAAGGTTCCCGTATCCACCATTTCCACTCCACGTCCTTGGGATCTGAAAAACGGAAATATCCTGTGGGAGCAGACGTATTCTTTTAACACAATGGAAGAACCGGAGCAGCTGCTGATGGACGGATTTCACTATATTAAAACCTACGATAAGACCATATTAATACCTGTAGCTGCTAAAAAATAAAACCATGCGCAGATTACAGCAGTCAATGCCTCTTTGCTGCTGTAATTTCGGTTTGTATATTTATAAGAAAAATCAATTGGCAAATATAATATATATTGGTATATTTGGTTTATTGTAATTGTTCTTAAGATAGCGGAGGGGATTAGCGATGAGACTTGCGGAAGCGCTTGTCATGCGAGCGGATTGCCAACGGAGGGTTGCGCAGATCAAGCAGCGTCTTGGGAGAGTCATAAAGGTTCAAGAAGGCGAGAAGCCTCCGGAATCTCCAACCGAGCTGCTGGATGAAATAAGAAGAACGCTGGATGATTTGGCCGTCTGGGTGAAAAAGATTAATAAGACGAACGCTTTAAGTACGTTCGATAAGAGCATAAGCTTAGCAGATGCGCTGGCGGAACGTGATCGCATCATGCAGCATCGGAATATTCTGAATGAATTGCTTAATGAGGCATCGATTAAGCAGGAACGATACAGCCGACAAGAAGTGAAGTTCCACACGACCATTGAGATCGCTGATCTCCAAAAAGAAGTAGACGAGCTTTCAAGGAAATACCGCGAGCTGGACTTCAAGATTCAAGAGAAAAACTGGAGCACGGATTTGTTGGATAACTAAACAAGTTGGTAACCGAAATCGTACAGGCGAGCACAACCCGCCAACGGGCAGTTGGACCTCCGAAGTAGATGCAGGGCCATATCTACAAACATAACGAATTAGCCCAATAAGGTAACAAGATTGCGCGATAGCATGTAACTAGGCTGTATATGGTTTAATGTAACTACCACGTGCTGATGTATCGATTAGGTGAGGGCGGGTTCGGGGACTTGGTTAATTTGTAGGTGATGAGACAGTTGATGAGACAGTTGGCATATAGCTAACCTGTCTCTTTTTGATTTAAAGTGTTAGGTGGAGTTGGAAATGAGAACATCATTTTCTATCACATTTGCCTTACTCGTATTTCTTATCATGGTAAGCGGATGTTCAAAGAATGATACATCTATAATGGAGAAGATTCGAAAAGCATTCCCTGATTATGTTCATATTGATGAGATTTACCATGCTGAAATGATCAAAAATGGTTCGCTTGTCTTTTATAAAAGTAACGAAGGTTTAGGTGCAGCATTTATTAGACAAAAATCAGAAGACGGATCCAAATATTTTTGAAGTGCAGTCATCGGAAAACAAAGCGAAAATTATTCAAATTGCGAATGGTACAAGAATATGGTTCATAACGTATGAACAACTCCTAGGGTCCGGTAACTCCGTGCTACCTGCTATAATCGGTATAACTAAAGATGGAAATGAAATTATAACGATTAAGTAAAGGGAGTAGCGGTACACACTAGTTTAGTTTCGGTTTCAATTTAGGGACAATATTTCTGTGGAGGATGTTATGAAGTGTACGGAATGCAGCTATGAGCATAATTCAAATACTGAAAATTGGGTGTATCTTGGAGATGCTTCTTATGAAATCAAATCTAATCTATTTGATAACCAATTACTAATCGAAATAGTAGAGCATGCTTTCTCTTTAGACACCCAACCAAAGGGGATTTATATAGATACTTGGCTAATTAATTGCCTATCTTGCAGTTTGTGTTCTCTTCAAAATATAAGAAATAAAGTTAAAAGGTCAGAGCTTGAACGAGAATATGATCGCAGAGGTTTTAACATATATTACTATTTTTAAAAATTTCCATGTTGATCTCACTCTAACGGGAATCATGATCAAGCCAGCAAAGAACGGAGTTAGCGGAATGTCTAGCGGGTACTCTCGTTCAATCAAGTAAGGAGCAGATTGTCGCTTCGACATCTGCTCCTTACTTGATTGAACGAATGGACGTGATGTCGGTATTAGCCAATTAAGAGTAACAAAACACTAGTGAATGTACGACCCCTGATACACTATTGTCAACAATGAATCTATATTATGCAATTATGTTGAACAAGTCGTTCTGAATGTGGGAGGGAACAATAGTGAAGCTTGAGCGACTTATGGCCATTACGATCCTTTTATTAAACCGCAAACGCGTACAGGCACAAGAATTGGCTGATCGTCTGGAGGTTTCTTTACGTACGATTTATCGTGATTTGGAATCTTTAAATCTAGCAGGAATTCCTATCGTTTCGTACACAGGGACGGAAGGCGGATTTGAAATCATGGAGAACTTTCGATTGGACCGACAAATGCTTTCATTCGAGGAGCTTATTGCCCTCTCTACAGCTTTGCGAGGTCTTCAATCTACGCAAGTATTTGAGAACCGAAATATGGAAGGATTACTTGATAAGGTAGGTGCATTGGTCTCTAAGGCTGAGCAAGGTCGCATGGCTGGTACGGATCAGGTCATCATAGATTTAAATCCGTGGAGAAACAGCTCTTCAGACCGAATTAAATATGACATGCTGCATAAAGCAGTGAGTGATAAAAGGCTAATCCGTTTCACATACACCAACGGACAAGGGGGAGAAACAGAACGTAGCATTGAACCTATGGGACTGGTGCTCAAAGGCTACACCTGGTATCTTCACGGTTATTGTTTAAATCGAGATGATTACCGCATGTTCAGGCTTTCACGGATCCGAGATCTACTCATTCTTGTGGATACGTTTCAGCGTTGCTTGTTGACTCAGTCTATGACAAATGAAAATTGGGATCCGCAGCGCGATGCCAAGATGGTTGATCTGGTACTTAGATTTACAGGACCCGCTAAGGTTCCAGCAGAGGATCATTTTGATTCGGATGAGATTGAAAGGCAGCCTGATGGTTCGCTTGTCGTTCGGGTCCGATACCCGGAAAATGACTGGTTAATCGGTTTTTTATTACATTTTAGAACGGATTTATTCATTCTTGAACCTCCTCATATTGCTGAAGCGGTACGGAAAAGTGCTTTGGAGATAGCTAAACTTTATATCGATTGTTGACACACAGTTGTCAACAAGCCTGGTTTATTATGAGTTTAAACAGAGAGAACACTTTAGCAATCCAAAGATATGCGAAGAAATTTGAGGAGGTTTTCCAAAATGAATCATTTAGAAAAACAAAGTGTAGGCAGCAGCCACCAAAGTACAGAGATCAAGCCTTTCCACATCGATGTTCCGCAGGCTGACCTTGATGAATTACGAGACCGTTTAACCCGCACCCGTTGGCCAGATGCTCTGGCCGGTGTGGGCTGGGACTATGGTATTCCCGTTGAATACCTCAAGGAGCTGGCGGAATACTGGAGATCCGAATATGACTGGCGCAAACACGAAAGTCTTCTTAACCAATTCCCGCAGTTCACCACGAACATAGATGGACAGAACATACACTTTCTGCATGTACGTTCACCAGAACCTAGTGCAATGCCACTGATCATCACACATGGTTGGCCGGGTTCAATCGTAGAGTTCATGGACATTATAGGACCGCTCACCGACCCCCGTGCTCATGGCGGCAACCCGGAAGATGCCTTCCATGTCGTTATTCCTTCGCTACCCGGTTTTGGCTTTTCTGGACCTACAACGGAGGTTGGATGGAACATTGGCCGAGTAGCTAGAGCTTGGGCAGAACTGATGCGTCGGCTAGGCTATGAGCGTTACGGAGCACAAGGTGGGGACACCGGAGCATTGGTCTCGCCAATGCTTGGACGATTTGCGCCTGACTGTGTCATTGGGGTTCATGCAAACGGGCTTACAACTTTCCCGTCCGGAGATCCCGCAGAGTCAATCAATTTAACTGAGATCGAGCGAGAACGCTACGATAAGTTGACTGGACAAAGCTTTGAGTCATCGGGTTATGCGATTATACAATCTACGCGACCTCAGACGCTAGCCTATGGTCTGACTGACTCGCCTGTCGGTCAGCTTGCATGGATTGTTGAGAAGTTCAAAGAATGGACAGATCCTATAGCAAATCTTCCGGAAGATGCCGTTGATCTAGACCACTTGTTAACTAATGTCACCTTGTATTGGCTCACCGGAACGGCAGGGTCATCGGCACGAATTTATAAAGAGGAGGCAAAGTCTTGGGGCATGCCTGCTCAGCGCTCTACGGTTCCCACCGGTGTTGCGGTTTTTCCGAATGACATCTCGATCAGAGGGATTGTCGAACGAGAGCATAACGTCGTGCACTGGTCAGAGTTCAATAGCGGAGGTCACTTTGCGGCAATGGAAGTGCCTGATCTATTCATTAAGGACATTCGAAAGTTTTTTGGTCAACTTCGCTAAGACTAACCGGGAATTGATGAATGGCAGCTAATCAACAGTTGCTACGCTAAATAGACATATAATGTAATGGAGAATGAGCAGAACTGCCTCGGCGGTTCTGCTCTATTTTCGTTGAAGTAATGGTCAGCAACGCGTAATAACATCAGTAATATTGATTGTTTCATAAAAGCGAGGACCCTGCGAGTTATATCGCAGGGTCCTCTTAAAGTGGGAAGCGGTTTAGTTCAAAAATGCACTTTTAATGCTACGTCTTACTTAAAAAGTATCGAATCAGAAATCCCGAAACTTTTTTCCTTTTTCGTGTTTTCATGGTGAATCAACAACCTTTCGGAAACTAAAATTGGAATCCGTTTTTCGCTGTTTATCAATACCACTTCCCACTTATCGTATATTTACCCTGTACTTTGTATTTTGAATCAATAGGGTATTTATGAATCTCAAAAAATAAGGTTTTAGAATGACAATGCTTGATTAAGCCAACTGGCAGGGTAGAGGATTTGTATATAAATTGAAGCAACTTGAGGAAATCAAAATAACATTTGGGGAGTATTAATTGAAAGATTGTTTGCCTTAAGAACCGCAACAAAATTTATCCATATTCGTCTTAATATGGGGGGAGTGAAATGTTCATCTATTATAACCAAAAGGAGCGATCATTAATGAAAAAAACGTGCTTTGGGTTTTTACTTGCAATCCTTTTATTTATTACATCTTCAACTGCTTATGCAGCAGCGATTCAAATCAAAATTGATGGAGTTACTATTGCATCCGATGTGTTGCCCGAAATAAAGAGTAAACGCACAATGGTACCTCTTCGTGTGATTAGTGAAAATTTGGGGGCTAGCGTCGAATGGTCCAATTCAGCGGTGATCCTCACTAAAAACGACTTGAAAGTAATCGTATCTCTAAACAGCAGTACAGCGGAGAAGAACGGTGAAAAAATGCTGCTTGATGTAAAGCCTTATATGAAAAGCAATCGCATATTTGTTCCACTTCGTTTTATTGCAGAAACGTTTGGAGGCCATGTCCATTACAGCAAATCTACAGTGTCTGTCGATACTAAACCCTTTCTCATAGAAGGTGTACAGGTAAAAACCTTGCAACAAGAATACCATATGATTATGGGCGGCGTAGTACAGCAAGTGTATGGGAATTCATATAACGAAGCTATCCATTCTATTTTTGTGAAAAACAAAGGTGAAAAAGTCGAAGCTCCTGCTAACTACTCTTGGAGTCTTCAGCTTGAAATACCTGGGTCTTATTATAAAAATGGTCAATATGATTTTGAAGACTATAAAGGGAACAAGCTAGCAAGCTTTGATATTTACACGTTAATTCATTCGTATCCTGCAGAAACGTTGTCAGGCTACCCTGAAGTTTTCTTACATGACGTTAAGGAAAATGCATGGTATATGTTTAGTGAGGCCGCTTTACATTCCATTAATCATTTAATGGGTACTGCTGCGAAAAACGGCTTTCTGACGATTATAAGTGATACCGTTGTATAAAGTGAAGAGTGGGGAGCGAGCAATGACTGCGTATGAGAAACCGACCTTGGATATAAGCAAGGTTGAGAGAATATTAAAGACTCAACTAGGTTCTAATGTAGCAGAGATAACGCCACTCTCAGGCGGCAACTTGAGCAGTGTTTTCTCTTTCAATAATGAAGGGAAAGGATACGTCATTAAGTTCAGTGACATGGAGGGAGCGTACCAAACGGAACGCTATATTTCAAATATGCTTTCCAGCCAGGGTATTCCTTTCCCTAGATGCATGGAGCAGGGGAAAGTCGAACATCTAGCCTATTCTATCATGGAACGGATGGATGGCCGCAATCTAGCGGATTTCTCAGCCGAAGAGCAAGCCCGCCAAGTTCCGGAGCTTATCAAGCTCTTGACGCGTCTAAACCATGTGGATCTGGGACCAACTAGCGGATATGGGTGGATAGGGCCTCAAGGTGACGGACAATTTCAGACTTGGAAGGACTATTTGGTTGCATCATTTGCGGAGGATCAGACAGGGAGCTTCTGGGACAATTGGTATGAATTATTCCAAAGTACTTGTTTAGAAAAAGACGTCTTTGATGAATGCTATAGCCGCTTGATGGCCTTCTCACCTTATAATGAACCGCATCGCTACTTTATCCATGGGGATTTTCACCAATGGAATATCCTGTCCGACGGCACGCGTATAACCGGTATCATTGATGGCAACTGCGCATATGGAGATTTTCTTGTCGATCTCGCCATTCTCGATAGACATATGGAGGGTCGTGAAGTCATTCGAGCGTATCAAGACTACCAAGAAAAAGCTGGAATAATGATTCCGAATTTTGAAGAAAGATTAATTGGAGCGTATTATTTTAAAGGGATGGACGGACTTCGTTTTTATGCGAAAATGGGGTGGGAAGATGCTTATTACAGCACGCGAAATTTTCTTCTCCAGTTAAACACTTGAGTCATTGCAAGCTATTCCTCGAATAGAGCCCCTTGATAATACCTTATTCAATAGCATACAAAACAGCGGCAATTCAACCGGATTTACTCGGTCAAGGCTGCCGCTGTTTCTAATAATAGGGTTAGTTTATTGGGATGCGGGAGCTGCTATAGCGCTTGCCGCTTTACGCCGCACATCCAACTGCTTCTGTACTTCCTTCATTACCTCTTCAATGCCTGCTAGCTTTAGCTCCTCATTAAATTTGGGGAGGATCGAATCAATATCGACGGTACCCGTCATGAGGCTTGGAAAATATTTTTTCCAAATCATCTCAATATTTTCGACTTGGGCGGTCAGCTTGGATAGATCAGGAGTGAAGCCGAGAACAGTCGACTTGACTGCTTCAGCGTTGTATTTGCGGAATTGCTCCCATTTATCAAGAGGTTCCGGGTTATCGCCGCCCATGGTTTTCAGGATAAACCAATTGCCCTGCGTATATTGTACGCCTGCATAGCTTGCCGGTGCATCCGGAAGGGGGTCGCCTTGACTGTCTTTCCCGGGAATGGGAATCGCTTGCCCTTGTTCACTCAGCGTGTAATGCACCCCTTCAATTCCATAATTAAATAGGTTTCGTATTTCAGGATCTGTATTGAGCAGATTCAAAAACTTAATACATGCAATGGGATGCTTGGTATTGGCATTAACGGCCATGATTCCGCCACGGACCGATTCCGTAGTGACGACGCTAGGGGTTACGGGATTCGAGACAACCTTGTAGCCGCGATCCTTGCTCCATGTAGTCTCCGAGATGGGGCCGCCGCCAGAGGACTTCCAGAACACTTTATCCCCACGCTTAAGTCCGCCAGGCTCCCGCAGCGCTGCATCTTTGTTAATGAAGCCCTCTTTATAATAACGCCTTAATGTGTCTAATACTTGACGAGCTTCCTTTGTCTCAAAGATATTGACAACTTTGGCGTCAGCATCCAGTGATTTCACCATTAAAGGAACTTTATTGTTCACAATATATTCGTACCCATAGAGCGCGAAGAAGTTGTGGGAATCCCGGTCTAATTCCATAGGAATGTATGCGGGCTCATTCTCTTGAATCATCCGGAGCAAAGGCTCGAGCGATTCCAGCGTATTGTAAGCGGTAATGTCGATATTGTATTTTTCCACGATTGAAGCGGGGTACATCCAATGATCACGCACGGCCAGTTCTTTATTGGTCGGTACCCCATAGATGCCTCCGTCATTCATTTGCAGCCCTTGCCAGAAGGTTGGGTCAATGGTATCGTACAAATCCTTACCGAGACCTGTAAGATAGTCATCAAGTCTCAGCCAAGCGCCGCGCATCGTTGTGTTAGCATAGTTGGGTGCAAAAGCAATATCGAAAGGAGTGCCTGCGGAAATAAGCGTATTCAGCCGCTCTTCATACTCCTGCCAACCAATCTTTATATAAGTGATCGTCACGCCGATTTTACGAGCCATGATTTCATTGATTTTATCGTTTACGAGCTTCAGATCCTTGTCTGGCTCTCCAATCGTGTAATAAATCAGATTTACGGTTTCACCATAATCGTTATCATTGATGTTTCTGCTAGGCTGCCGGGAGCAGCCGGTTGAATACGCTGTGAACAGCAGTATAATACTGATCGTCATGAAGATACTTCTGTATCTAGAACACTTTAGCATCCATATTCTCCATTCTGCTTTGATCGTTATTATCCTTTTCCCCGCAGATCAGAGGGAGATTTCCCGAAAAAGCTTTGAAAGTGAGTATAGAAATAATTGAGATTGTTGTAGCCTACGGAAACGGCGATAGAAGAAATCTTCTCATCTGACGATTGAATACGTTCTTGTGCGAGAAGCATCCGGTAAGCCATGAGGTATTCTGAAAACTTCATTCCGGATTCTTTAAGGAATAATTGGCCAAGATAGGTGCTGTTCATCTGAAATAGCTCTGCCACAGATTTCAAGGTAATATTCTGAGCATACTCCGTCTTGATCATCAGCAGAATGCGGTTGACCAGCTTGGATAAGCGGTCATAGCTTACACCGAGTACCGGATCCTTGTTCAAGCTCTCGCAGCTTATATTTCCGATCGTACCACCCAGATCTTCAACAATAATTTTCTCAATGACTTGCTGCAGCTTTGTACGATCCAAAGGCTTGAGCAAATAGTCTTTAACACCACAACGAATAGCTTCTTGGGCATACTTGAATTCACTATATCCGCTCATAATGACATACTTGGTAGGTATTTGGAGCTCGTTAAGTCTTTGGATCGCTTCGTAGCCAAGATCCTTGCCAACACAGACATCAAAAATCGCGACATCCGGCAGTAGGTCTACAACCTTAGACATGGCCGCCTCGGTAGATTCGCAGGTATCTATTCGACTGAAGCCGTATTGCTTCCAGTCTAGGATTCGCTTCATGCCCTCCAAAATCTGTGGTTCGTCATCCATGATCAGTAGTTTGTACATCTTCAATCACCTCTTTTGGAATCCGTACAGAAATCTTAACGCCAGCTTCCTGATTATTTCCAATCTCTATGGAAAAGTTTTTCCCGTAAAAGAAGTGCAGCCTTGTGTATACGTTGCGCAAACCGATACTCTCGGAGGAATTGTCGTCCTGGTTGGACAGCGTGTTTCGTACGGCATGCAAACGCTCCGATTGAATACCGCGCCCATTATCCACGAATTCTAATACGTAACTATCCTCAGCCTCCCAGCCATTCACGACATATAGATTAAACGCATTGCTAGCGTTGAAGCCGTGGATGAAAAAATTCTCAGCCAAAGGCTGCATCCAAAATTTCACGGTGGGGATCGAGAGCAGCGTCGGGACTACATTGACTTGATAAAAAAAACGTTCCGGATACTTAAACTCCATAATTTCCAAGTATTTCTGCAGCAATTCCAGCTCACTTGCAATCGTAATAATATTTTCCTTTTTGACTATTTCACGATAGAGGGCACCTAAGGTAGCGATGGCATCAGCGGTGTCCCGATCCTGGTTAACGAGAGCAGTGGAGCGTATGACCTCTAACGTATTATAAAGAAAATGAGGGTTGATCTGATTTTGGAGTGCTTTCATCTCGGTTTCTTGCTGCTTTAGTTTAAGCAAATATTCATTCCGGATATGCTTATCCAACTGCTGAATCATATCGTCTAATTCCCTTGCGATCATGCCGTATTCATTGCGACGATACCGGGCAGGGCGATTAGGTGTGAAGTTGGCTGTTTTGACGCGACCTATTGATTGAATAATGCGGTGCAGGAAGCGGGAATCGTCCCGCAAATTGTACACAATGAGCAGCAGCACGCTAATCATAGTCGTTAGCACGATCAGAAAGATGGTGATCAGCATCTTGGCATGCTGCCGAATGAGCATAGATAAATCAACGATGCTAACGAACTTGAAATTGAACTTTGTGGATGGGAAGGTGATAAAAAAGCTATGCTCAAATAATCCCTTCGAAATATAACCATGACTGCGTCCATTCGCTGCCGCTAGACGGGATAATTCCTTCAAGTCTGGGTCCTGTCCGTTACCGATCACGTATATCTCCCCGGAAGCGCTGACAGCAGCAGCCTCTCCCAATCGATAATTTTGAATAGACTTAAAGATACGTTCACTGCTGACCAAGAAGCGAAGCTCCCCTAATTCCTTAGAGCCTAGCGCTAGATCCGAGAGTTTCTTGCGATATACGAAGCCATTCAAAATAGTATCGTTGAAAGCTTCATCCGTATTTGGCAGACCGAACTTGAAGCTTGCAATTCCGTTATCGTTAAAGTGTACGACATTGCCATACTGGCTGGTATGCAAGCTAACCTGCGTGATACCGCCTTGCGCCCAGCTGTAGAGGTAGGTTTTAATATCCTCTGGAAAGGATACCAGCGGCTGTGAGAATTGGCTGTTTTGCAGACTATTGGTTAAATAGCCTTCGGCACTGTTGCTTAAAAAACTGCGAGCATCATCCATCAGACCATGATTGGAGTAGATACGCTGCATGTAAGCCTCGATTCGATCAGCATCATACTGAAGCTCATTCTCTACACCAGCGAAAGCATTGGCAGCCTCTAAGCGTGCATCGGCAACCCATTGATTCAGCAGCATGACACAGGTCAGAATGCCAAGCACGAGTCCAATGATCACGACGAAGATGACATATGCGATAAACTTGTAACGATAAATTTTGATTTGTAAAAAAGAGCTCATTCGACACCTCAATTGCAGCAGCATGCTCTAAAGTAAGCGTTTACTTTACCACTGTAACATGATTAAGCGAAGCTTCATAGATAGCAAGAAAAAAGCATCCCATACCGAGGTATCTCAATAAGGGATGCATAAGTAAAATATAGGAAAGCACTTGATTTCGCCAAACGATCTCTATATTTCTCGGAATGAATCGCGCAGGCGCCGCCAAAGGGCGGCGATAGCCGTCTCACCTTCACTTACTTGAAGTAGTTATTAATTTGCTCTTGAGCGGCTGTCATAATCGTATCCATGCCGGCAGACTTTAATTCAGCCGTAAGCTTCGGAATCACTTTCTCCGGATCGGATGCGCCAGTAATGAGTTCGTATTTGTATTTATCCCATACGGATTGGCAATTCGCGACTTCTGTCTGAAGATTGCTGATGTCCAGCGCGAAACCTAACAGAGAGGAGGATGTCGCTGCATCGTTCAGCTTTTTAACTTGATCCCATTGGTCCTCAGGAGCACCTTTGGTAACGGCTAGGTTAAAGAATGTAGCTTGAGAATAAGCAGCCAGCGGCCAAGTATCGGAAGTGCGCTCGATTACCTTTTCGCCATCGACGTTTTTATAGTCTACGTCCAGCTCGCCGAATGCGAGCATATTGCGCAGTTTTGGATCTGTGTTTACTAATTCGAGATACTTCAATGCTTCATTCTTGTATTTCGAATTCGCAGAAATGGCGTTCAGCGAGCCTTGAATCGTACTTGTTGTGTAAATAGGTCCGAAGTGCTGAACCATATCATACTTTTGAACAGCATCATTGATTTGCCAGCTTACTTCTGCGCCAGGGAATGCCTGTGCTGCGAAGAATGGTCTGCCTTTGTCGCTCTCTGTTTTAGTCGGAGCATCAGGGTTGATGATGCCATCTTGATACCATTGGTGCAGGAGCTTCAAATCGGCCATAATATCAGGCTGCTCAAGAACTGAGACAACCGTGCGTGACGCATCGTCTGTTTTTACGCCAATGGGTGAGAAGCCTAGCGTTAGATCGTCATAATTGTTAAAGAAACCGTTCAAGCCTTCGCCTTGCGTCATTGGCAATGGGTAGAAGCTCTTGCCTTCGCCAGCCTTTATGCTGTGCAGAGGCGCATCAAGGTCCTGAAGTGTTTTGATGTTGTTGATATCGATATTGTATTTTTGCACGTATTTATCATCGTACACCCAATATTGCGTTAGCGCAGAATCCTTATAGGTAGGAACGGAATAATATTTGCCGCCAATTTTCGTGCCATCCCATACCTTTTCAGGAATCAATTTGTATAAATCAGGAGTTTCGCTTTGAACCAAATCCGTAATATCGGCAAAAGCGCCCATAGCTACCTGTTTGCTGTATTTGCCGCTGTTTGTGAACATAATGTCGAATGGCTCGCCCGTATTCACAATCGTGTTTATTTTGGTATCCCATTCACCCCAGCTGGCGACTTTAATGTCAATTTTTACGCCAATTTTCTCGGCTGTGTACGCATTCATGGCATCGATAGCTTTGCTGAAGTTATTCGGTACTTGGCCGCCGATAGTCCACCAGACCAGCGTTGGAATATCCTTGCTAGGCGTTTCTGTGTCCTTTGGCGCATTTGTAGCTTCATTCGTTGCATTAGCTGCATTTGTTGCAACTGGAGAGTTCGAGCCGGAGCAGGCTGCTAAGGCAGTCACCAGCAGTGTGAGCGTACAGAGCATAGAGATGAGCTTCCAAGATTTCTTCATTTCATTTCCCCCTTATTGAAGTTGTATTACCGTACGAGTCGTAAAGTGATCTATCATAAACCAAGCTAGCTTGGCTTATTTCGTTGGTTATCCTTTGACAGCGCCAATCGTAAGTCCGGAAATGAAATATTTCTGGAAGAACGGATAGGCGAAGGCCACAGGCAGAACGATGATAATCGCAACAGCCATACGTGCAGATTCCTTCGGCATCGTTGCGACTAGCACGGCGTAGCTAACGCCCATGCTTGCAGCATTTTTGGCAAGCGCGTCTACGTTGCTCATCAAGCTATTTAGGAGTGCCTGCAGCGAGTAGAGGTTCTGGTTGTCGATGTACAGCATCGATTGGAACCAGTCATTCCAATAAGAGAAGCAGAGGAACAGCCCGATAGTAGCAATGACCGGCAAGGATATCGGCAGGATGATGGAAAAAAAGATTCGCAGCTGGCTTGCGCCATCAATTTCAGCAGACTCAATCAGCCCATCGGGAATTGTGCTCTTGAAGAAGGTTTTACAAATGATTACGTTGAACGATGAGACGGCGAGCGGTAGAATAAGTGCCCAGACGCTATCCTTCAGTCCTAATAAATTGGTATTAATGAAGTAGCTGGATACGAGACCGCCGTTGAATATCATCGGGATGAACACGACCCAGGTCAGAAAACCATTGAGCTTGTAGGTTGGGCGAGAAAGCACATAACCCATGGAAGTGGTAAGCAATACGCCAAGCACAGTACCAACCACCGTCACAAGAGCAGATACGCCGAGTGCCCGCAGAATCATCGTTCCCTGCTTGATTACATAGGCGTAAGCTTCTCCTGACAAAGCAACAGGCAGCAGATGATACCCTGTCTCCCGTATGGAGTCCTCACTGGAGAATGAAATGGATAGAACAACGATTACAGGTATGACGCAGAGCAGCGCCAAGACGATAAATATCAGGTTGAAAAAAAGGTTTACGACGTTGCTCGTACGGTTAAATTTCTCAAGGCCTGTTTCATAAGTCTTTCTCGTTGACATTGCGTTACCTCCTTACATCATCGCGCTGTCCGGATCAATTTTGCGAACAATCCAGTTAGCGATTAGAATAGTTGCACAGCCTAGAACCGACTGCACGAATGCGGCGGCAGCCGCCATCCCCAAGGTAGCGGATTTCAGTTGTTTATACACCATGACATCGATGGTGGTAGACACGTTGAACAGAGAGTTGGAATCTCGCGTAACCTGATAGAACAAGCCGAAATCGGTATAGAATATTCGTCCAACTGCCAAGATGAACAGCATGACGATAACGAGTTTGAGCATGGGCAATGTAATGTATCGCGTCTGCTGCCAAATGGAAGCGCCATCAATAACAGCTGCCTCGTAGTAGGTGCTATCAAGGCTTGTGATGGTTGCCAGATAGATGACCATGCCGTAGCCTAAGCCTTTCCAAACATTTAAGAGAATGAGAAAGTAGGGCCAGTATGCCGGCTCCATATACCAGTTAACAGGATCGCCGCCCATATTGACGAGCATTTGATTGAGAATGCCTTTATCAAAGCTCAGGAACGCCCAACCAACCGCAGAGACGACAACCCAGGATAGGAAATAGGGGAGAAACATCATCGTCTGATAAACTTTACTCGCCTTGCGGCTGTGGAGCAGTCCAATCATAATAGCGAGCAGGACGGGCAGCACAATACCTAGGACGATAAAAATAATGTTGTATCCAATGGTGTTTCGAATAATGATCCAAGCGTCATTCGACTTGAATAGGAACTCGAAGTTTTTGAAGCCTACCCAAGGACTATTGAATACATTGCTCAAGAACCCGCCGCTAATTCTGAAGTTTTTGAAGGCAATAATAATCCCGAACATAGGTAAGAAACAAAATAGGATGTACCATATCGTCGTAGGCAATGCCAAAAGAGTGAGCTCCGTATCCTGCTTGTGCCAACGGATTCGTAAGCGCTTTCTTTTATCTTGAAGCTCAATTGTGGATTTCATGCCTTTCGCTCCTTTCGGTGTTGCCTCGGTTGTTTTGCTCTTATTGAGTTCATTGTATAGCAGGAGGATTCGATGCTTCTAGATAACAAACTTGATACTATAGTCAACAAACGTTAGATTGGAAAAATCATTTATAGAATAGGTGTACGATTCCATTCAATTGATGCTGGCTCATGGTGCTCAGCAGATTTAATGGGATAAGGTATTAACATGGCAAAATAATAAAATTGATTTAATATGGGATTTTCTGTAACAATTTATATTGTTGAAACGTTTGGAAATAGTGTAAGGAATTATACGCAGAGTTTCCCGGCACATGGGGTTGTGGAAATACGAATACGTCACAAAAAGCTGAGGTGATTAAGATATCAAATGCAAAAAAATATCTACTTACGTGGTTGTTAAGCATATTGTTCACACTTATGTATTTTGTTTATTATCATTTGCGCCATGCTTCCAATGTTCCGATCCAGGATAGCTTGCTTATGTTTTTTCAGTATTATGTTGTGTTCATCTTCATAGTAGGCAGTCTTCTTTATTTTGTTTGTAGGGTGCTTATCAAATTGCCAATCATCCATATTATTCTCATTTTGATCGCACATTTCTTGTTCGTGATTTTACTTATAAATGAGCTTGTTCATTTAGATAGTGGCAGTTTTTTTGAAAGAGCGCCTTAAAGGAGAAGGCTTTATATGTTCTTGAGAGGTTTGATTTTTACAAAACAAAGGAAGAATTTGCGGACGATTATGAACTCAATTTTAGGAATAGCATTATAATAAGAGAAGATGAAATTTCGCTGTTCTTAGCTGAAATGACAAATCGGATAAAGCTGCGGACAATTGAAGATGCTTAAGATAGTTAAATAAAAACACGGAAGCAGCCGATCACAATGATCGGCTGCTTTATTACGCTAACGGATAGAATAGTGAAAGGGGGAAATGGGAAAAATAGCCTCAAAATGAACGGGGGATAGAGTAATGGTTAAATGGGTGATAATGTTGTTGCTGCTTATATGTGGGACTAACGGAAACTTAAATGACAGTATTGTTATGGCATCAGAAAAAACTAAATTAGTAAATTCTGATAAGCCTAAACAAGACTCAAAAGAATTAATGTATCAGGACATGTTAATGTTGTTCCTTTTACCACATATGGATAAGAAAATAGACGAAATCTATTCGAATTTATTAAATTACTCACCAGAAATATATCCATATTTCGTTAAAGTTAAGGACGTGCATCGTGTAAATGGATTTCGAGGATTTCACTTTTTAATTACTTTAGATGTTGTTCCTACTGTTGGTCCCCATATACCTGTTGGAGAAGACCTTCTTACATTCGACATTCCACCTGTTAACCCTGATCATGTTAAGCTGATAAGTTGGAAACACATTAAAGATCCGCAGAAGTCCGATTTCCCACCCAATTGGCAGGATGTATTAAGAGAATAACTACATCAATTTTCATTGAACTAGCGGGAGAATATAGCATCAGAATTACCAGAACGAGGCTGCCGGCATAAATCGGCAGCCTCGTTGAGCTAACTGGCAGATTAGTTAAAAGGGCGATGAGGGTAACCCCGATAATGCGGTAATATTGTTATCAAGGAGGGATTCCGTTCGAAACAGTCGAATCTGAGGAGATATTATGAAACAGTGCTTTTATAAAGGAGTTGTATAAAATGAATGAAAATAAAGGTACAGAAATAAAACGTTCTTCAAAAGCAGAAAGCATTCTATCGCAGATCAATAGTAAAACTAAGCTAGGCGACTTACGGACAATCGCAAAGGACATAAAAAAAGATCACGAACTAGCTATGGAATTTTGGTCAACTGAAGAGTATTTGCCCAGACTATTAGCAATCTTAATTATGGATAAAAAGCTACTTTCACAAGAGGTGCTAAATAAGCTTGATAAGGATATGCAGACTCACACTTTTGATGAGCGAAATAACTTAATGGATTGGTTAATGGCTAATCAGCTCACCAAAGACAAGAGGACAATTGCATTGATGGAGTCATGGGAAAAAAGCCCTTCTGCTCTTCAAAGGCGAGCTTTCTGGTATTATCATGCGCGATTGAGATGGACTGGGCAAACACCGCCTGATAACACCGCAGACTTACTGTCTACATTAGAAACTAATATTACGCAGGAAGAAGCGGAAGTTCAATGGGCTATGAATTTCACCGCAGGCTGGATAGGCGTTTTTGATGAAAAGAATCGCGCACGTTGTATTAAACTTGGTGAGGAAACGGGTCTTTATAAAGATGAAATGGTATCAAAGGGCTGTACTCCCAATTATTTGCCGGAGTTCATTGCGATTGAAGTTAACAAGCGACATAATAATTAGTTACCTTTGAAAAAGAAAATTCAGTTGAACAGAGGGTTGGTTCCTTGGATGAATTAATAAATCAGTCGAAGCTCAATTTGATCTGATCAGCTCGTTTTACGGGAAATCCCTTTAAGTAAACTAAGTATTTTCATTAATGTTTTAGAAGAGCCTTGAAAGAAGTCACTTAAATATTTTTGGACTAGGAACCCCACCAAACTAAAGAGTAGTGAAATAAATATGATAAACACAAATAGTTTTATTCCTGTTTCTATAGATTCCATATAGATACAGCACCTCCTATTCAATTATCATTATATACTTAAAATACGGCCGCTGTTGGCATCGTTTGCGACAGGGCAGTTTTTTACGTTAGCTTTAAATTCGCTTGAATCCCCAGTTTCACCCAATATACCAACTAATGACATATAACTATTCCCTTATTCGCGAGGATGGATTATGCAAAGGGAATGTGTTCTCATACGGTTGAAATCTTAACTCCACAACCTCTAATTGTCCGATAGCAAGGTCATATTCCGCGAGCAATTGGTTCTAGCGTAGCTTGTAGTGATGAGTAGCTTCAGGAATGGTTACCACATCATGGTTACGTGCTACGTAAACGTCTTACAAAGTTGTAAGGTAGATGTAAGGAAAATCGATAGCTTAGGCCAGCCTATAAGGATAATATTGGAATAAATAAAAATGAAAATTTTTTAAAAGGAGAATCGAGATGAGGCTGTTTGAACTGTTGCTATTTATGTCAAACATCGGCTTGTTTGCATTAACAATCCTATTAGAAAAAGGACGGCGTAGAATGCCGGTATTCGTTGCAAGCGGGATCGCCACACTTTTACTGGTCATTCATTGGACGGTGGAAGGATACAGATTTCAGCTATTTTTCCCATATTGCATAACGATCATTTTTTCAGCCATTTCAAGTTATAGCTATTTTAAAAAGAACGGCCAAAAAAAAATTCCACGATTCATGTTGGTTTCAGCTAATACCGCTTTAGCGATAATGCTAGTCGTAACAGCAGGTCTTATGTATGCTTTTCCTGTATTTAAACTACCTGAACCGACAGGCGAATTTAAGGTAGGAACGCAAACTTTTCATTTCGTGGATACAAAGAGGGAAGAGACTTTCGACGAAGCCAGAGATGGTAAGAGAGAATTGATGGTTCAGGTATGGTATCCGGCTCAAGCTGGCAGCGGCAAGTACGCTCCCTTTATTCCCGATACCCAAATTTTACGTTATATGGCCGCGAACTATGGCCTTCCCGGGTTTACTTTTCAACACCTGAAGTACGTATCCAGTCATTCTTATTCGGGTGCCGAAGTCTCTTCGGCACAGACCTCATACCCGCTGATCCTTGCGAATCCCGGGTTCGGTTCTTCTAGGTTCCTCCATACGTCGCAAGCCGAAAATCTCGCGAGTCACGGATATATCGTGGCAGTGATCGACCACACCTACAATACATTTGCAACCGAGTTTCCGGACGGTCGAATCACGACCAGCACAACCAACGACTTATTCTCGCCCGACCATGATTATCGGACGGAAAGCGGAAATCGCGACATGTTGGGAAAAGTTTTAACCGGCGATGTGGCGTTTGCGCTGGACCAATTCGAGCTCATCCAATCGGGGCAGATTCCAAGTCATCTAAAAGGGAGGATTGATCTCGCCCATGTCGGGGTGTTCGGTCATTCTATCGGCGGAGCGACGGCCTATGACGCTTCTTACGATCCGAGAATCGCGGTTGGAATAGACTTAGATGGAGGACTCTATCGACTGCGTGAGAGAGAAGGTCTGCGAAAGCCGTTTTTGTTTACGACCTCGGAAAGCGAATTCGAAAGATTAAAAATGGTAAAGGATAACCGTGTCTACACGGATGCAGAGCTTAACCGTATGGGCAACACAAGAGAGTGGATGGATCAAGTAACGGAAGACAAAAAGGTAGAGCTTGAACGGATGCGCGAAACGGTTGCTGCAGGGGGACAATTCCTCTATATCGACAATACGKAGCATTTGAATTTTACCGACGTACAGTTTATTTCTCCGATTTTTAAAATGCTGGGTGTTACAGGAAAGATCGCGCCTGAAAGAGTGAACTCCGTTATCAATGCCTATATGCTGGATTTCTTCGATATGTATCTAAAAAATCAAGGCGGAACCTTAATGAAAGGACCGGATAGCCGCTTTCCGGAGGTGAAGTTCGTAACCTCGCAATTATAGATTATGGAACAGGCTGCCGATTTTGACATGCTATCACGTACAACTAGCTCCATCTCCATCTCCATTTAAGTTCAAAAGTTTTGCGATACCTATCCCATAACGTGACAAGTAATTGGAAGCATAGATTTCGTTACACCGGTAGCAGCGGTTTTGCAATTTTTAGATTTTGCGCCTCAAGCAAAGAAAGGGCAGGGGTGACCTGTCCTTTCTTAATAGACGAGTGTAAAAGCGTGAAATGTTTACTGTTCGATCAAGGATTACAGATCGACTTTCAAGGTGCCCAGCATCTTGGCGAATTTCGGATCGTGGTAGGATAAAAAAAGACTTTCCCGTGTATCGAGGGAGGAGATCTGTTTCATATTGTCTACACTCAGCTCAAAATCGAAAATGTCGAAGTTTTCGACGATTCGCTCTTTTCTCACCGATTTTGGAATAACAACGACTTCACGCTGAACAAGCCAGCGCAGCACGACCTGGGCGACGGACTTGTTGTGTTTCTCTGCTATCGAGGCCAGCACTTCGTTGCCAAACATGTTGTTGAGTCCTTCAGCGAACGGCGCCCAAGACTGGTGCTGTACTCCCTGCTCTTTCATAAAAGCGGCACTCTCGACCTGCTGGTAGAACGGGTGCGTTTCAACCTGGTTGACGGCAGGTACGATTTCGTTATGCACGATGAGGTCCATCAGACGGTCGGGCAGGAAGTTGCTGACACCGATCGCCTTGATCTTTCCTTGGCGGTACAGGTCTTCCATCGAGCGCCAAGCGCCGTAGTAATCGCCGAACGGCTGGTGTATAAGGTATAGATCGAGATAGTCGAGCTGTAGCTTCTTCAAGGATTTGGAAAACGCCAGCTTCGTACTCTCGTAGCCGGCATCCTGAACCCACAGCTTAGTCGTGATGAACAGCTTCTCACGCGGTACGCCACTGCGCTTGATCGCGCGTCCGACGGCTTCCTCGTTCAGATAACCGGCGGCGGTGTCGATCAGTCGGTAACCGGCCATCAGTGCTTCATATACCGCGTTTTCGCATTCATCAGCATCGGGAACCTGGTAGACACCGAAGCCGATGATCGGCATTTTCACTCCGTTGTTCAATGTTGCGTATTGCATTGTAATTCCTCCTAGTGTTCAAATGTATAACAGCAAACGACGCGTATTCCGGGAATCGGGCACTGCAGCGGTGATTCCACTTACGGCTGAATTGCATTACAATAAGCTTAGAACCTTCGTGTTACACGAAGTCAAGCCGTCTTCAAACATTTATTTTCTAGGAGGGTTTCAAATGCATACGGTCAAAGAAGCCGCCCAGATAACGGGACTCACCGAGCACGCCGTGCGCTTTTACACGGATAAAGGCCTAGTGCCAAGCGTACAGCGCAATCAAAACAACATTCGGATGTTCGACGATGAATCGATCAACTGGCTGCATGGCGTCAAATGCCTCAAGCAATCCGGAATGCCGATTGAAATCATTAAAAAGTATATTGATCTCTGTCTCGAAGGGGATTCGACCATCCCGCAACGCTTCACACTCATGATGGAGCATAAAGAAGCGGCTCTAGTTCAGCTCGAAGAAGCCAAACGGCACGTTGCACATTTAGTACAAAAAACTGAACTATATCAGGCCATTCTGGAGCACCGCATTCCAGACACGACCAATCCCGGTAACTGGGACGAAATTCAGCATATGCATGCTGATGTATTTTACTCGCACTCTGTTCGGAAGGCTTGAGAGATAATCATAGGCTAGGCACATCAACCGTTTTGGAGAAAATTCTCGGTTTAAAACTCTTGATTGACTCACAATGAACACGATGCATATTAGTTTTGATTGAACTAACGGGCACTATAGCTTAACAATCACCAGAACACGGCTGCTGGTATAAATCGACAGACGCGTTAAGCTAACTGGCACGGTAATGGGGATATATGTTAATATTGGATTGTAATGCTTATGCCCATCTCGAAAGGAGTCTTATTAAAGATGCTTAGTGCTCAACAGGTGCTAACAAGTTATTTTCAAGCATTAGGGAGTAAACAGATTGATAAAGTGATCGAATTGATTCATGATGAAGCGAGATTTATTATTCTAAAAAAAGAGTCCTCCGATAAAATCCCTTTATACGGAACATTTTATGGTAAAGAAGGGGTTAGAAAATATTTAAACCTCTTAGAGGAAACAGAACAAATAGAACGGTTTGCTCTACATAAACTCATTGGTAATCAGGAAGCCGCTTGTGCATGGGGGAATTTCCGCATCAAGGTCAACCTAACCGGAAAAGTGTTCGAGAGTGATTGGGCTATGGCTTGCGAAGTAGAGCACGAGAAGATAAAGTTTTTTCAAGTCTTTGAAGATACGGCGGCACTAGAAGAAGCTTTTTTGATTTAAGAAATCGTTGATATGTCTATTTAAAACAGGATACGATAAAATTTTATATTGCGCTATATGGGAACGTTAGTTAAACTCACTATGGAGCAGTTGCATCGTGAACTGCACCCCGTCAAGTAGACAGTACAAATAATAAAAATAGTTAGGCGGTCTTGGTCCTGTAATCCATTGGACTGAGGCCGTTTAATTTTGCTTGTAATCGTTCGTGGTTGTAAAAACGGATATAGGCCTCAATGTCCCTCTTGAGA
>NZ_JBFRGD010000027.1:0-84895 GCF_052115165.1 Paenibacillus sp. 2TAB23 | reverse complement strand
CCGCTAACCTTGTCCCGAAGGACAAGATCCGCTCGACTTGCATGTATTAGGCACGCCGCCAGCGTTCGTCCTGAGCCAGGATCAAACTCTCCAAATTGGTGTTTGAAATGCTCATTACTTGTTATCGCTTTTTCGCTTATCCCGAAGGATTTGCGAGGCAGTTGTTACTCGTTGTTCAGTTTTCAAAGAGCAATCTTTTCTTCTTATCGACGAGGTGTTTCGTTTCGGCGACTTTTATAATATATCACATTCGCCTATCTCATTGCAAGCACTTTTTTCGTCAATCGACATTTTTTTCAGTTTGTCGTTTATGCGAGAAAACATTCTTCAAAAGCGGCGAGTACTAATATATCATCAGTCGAACCGCTAAGTCAAGCATACTTTTCAAAACAACCATAAACATTAAAAAAGGCTTGTTAGACCCTATAGTAGCGGCTTAACAAGCGCTTATAATAATCCCATTTCCTTAAACCGAATTATTATCATTCATCAAATAACGCAGCTCAAGTGCACCGACATCCCCATGCTCGTGTATAACGGCTACTTCACGAATATACTCTCGCATTACAAGTTTCTGAAGAATAAGCGACAAATCGACATGCAGCACATGTATCGATGGGTGAGACTGAAGCTCGGCAATGCTCCAAGGCTCTTCGCGACTTTTTAAGATATTAAATAACAGCATGCAACTTGTTTTCATTTTGGTCATTACGGAGAACTCGCAGCCAAGCATAACCAATTGAACTCTCTGCTCCAGCGTTTCCGGGCTTACAGTCAGTTCTTCGTAAAGCTTATATATACCAGGATGAACGCGCCTCAGCTGCTTCCAGACTGTCAGCTCGGGATGACGTCCTTCTTCTATAAGAACAATATGCGCCCAATGATTAAGTGCAGTTAATATATGGCTATATGCATCGAGTAAATTATTATCGAGCAAATCCTGCTTTGCTTGCAAGTACGTTCTTAAGAAACCGGCAAATTCCGTGAATTGCTTCTGCTCCCTCATTGAATCAGGAAACTGAATAATCCGTTCACGAACATTGCTTAAATAGCCGTCGCGATCCACCAAGATCTCCCCCCGAACTAGCCACTCAATAATATTGCGGTTTTCTCCGCCTGACAGCCATTCTGCCAGACCATTTGAATCAATTGTGCGAATCATTACCCGCTTGTCAACAATTTGAATGTGCTCTGTTTCATTACGGGGATGCTCCTCCTGCACGACAACAAGCACTAATGAATCCAGACCATCAATCAAAGGATTGTATGGATACGGGTTCTCAATGACAGCCACTCCAATAACACTAGGTTCATCTTGATAGCTCTTTGCGATGTACGCTTTTATATGTTTCACTGGTTCCTCCATATAGCTAATCACATTTTATTAAGCTATAATAATATTCTACAGTTTTATTCTTTTTCGACAGGTTAGAGGCACATTCCTGCTTACTAACACAGAAAACAGACTCAATTTAAAAGTCATTCGTTATAGGAAGGGTTTGAACGCATGAAAAAGTTCTTTTTCAAGTCTGCCAAGATTAATGAATTCCGTCTCTGGGGACTTGTCTTCACCTTAGTCGGCATGGGTGTTATGATTCTCGGCACTGCCGGCATCGTCTTTTGGGGACAAGCAGGAAAGATTATTGCCGCCATTTTTATGGTAATTGGAATGATCTCCTTGCTCATAAGCGTCGCCGTTTATTTCTGGGCTGGAATGATGTCCACAAGCGCAACGATGCTGCAATGCCCTGAATGCAGCCGTCCTACCAAGATGCTTGGCAAAACCGACCGATGCATGTATTGCAAAACGATGCTGACGCTTGATCCCGCTCAAGCTACTCATAATCCAACCGAGCAGCAGGTTTAATTATTGCAATTCACGCATACAACGATAAAGCGCCGCCTCCCTGTATCCAACAAGGAGACGGCGCTTTTGATTTATTAAGAGTTCAAATATTATGGCTTAAGCTTGATAGCATCATCAATTGTTTTCCATATAGGCGGGGTTTGAAAAGCACGCTGCCAGGTTGCAACGCCAGCCAAATCATATTTGCGCACGAGCGCAACGCGAGCTTTTATGGAAACGTCATCCTCTATCCAAATCCGCGTAAGATTCCCATCCTCCGTATATTGTACGTAATTCTGTCCTGCTGCTGCGTCAAACACAGGCTTCAGTTTCTTTTCTTTTATAATGTCTTTGACCCGCTCCATACCTACAGCTTTCGATGAGACATCCACTTTACCGTCCGTCCCCTTCTTCTCTGTCCATATACGCGTATACAGCGGCATGCTCAATATAAGCTTATTAGAAGGAACGCCATCCTCTTGCATAATCCGAGCGAGCGAGCTCTCTGTCCAAGGCAGGGAAGCGACTGAACCTGATTTCGGACTAGAAGCCCAGTGCTCGTCGTAAGCCATTACCATCATATAATCAACAACACTGCCTAATGCTGCACGATCCAAAAACAACGACCACATTTCGCTATTCGATTTAGGCGTAACGTCAACTGATACCACCAAGCCCTGCTCGTGCAGCAGCGGCGTAAGCTCTCTCACGAATTGCACGAAATTCGCTTTGTCGGACGTATGCACATTCTCGAAATCCAAATTGATGCCTTGCAGACCATACATTTGAGCAAAAGCAATCAGCTGTTGGATCATAAAAAACCGCGTTTCCGCTGTAGCTAAGGCTTTGGTCGTTCGGTCCGGCTCAAAATCATTACTGAAAAGCGCCCATATTTGCAAGCCTTGATTATGTGCCCATTTGACATAAGCAGAATCCGCTTTGCCTTTAATGGTTCCTTTATCATCGGCTAACGCAAACCAAGTTGGGCTTATAACGTTTAGACCTTGCATCGGAGAAATTTTAGTTGTATCGATCTTGCGTTCGTATACCGCTTCCCAGGTCATATTGATTTTGTTGCCCAGCACCTTCCATGCAATGAAAGGAGCAGCTTGCTCCTTGGCTGGGGTCTGATCAATTTCTGTTAGCTTTACATCCTTTTTGTTCACGAAGCCTGTCCAACCGTTAGCGCTTTGAACATGCAGCCATCCATCCTGCTCCTGCCAAATTCTTAACGATTCACCTGGAAGCACCTTTTGAATGAAAGGAGCACGAATTGTAGCTTCGGTGCGAATTGCTGCTCCTTTGTCGGTGGTAGCCTCACCCAGCTGGATCGATTCCCCTTCTGACAATAGAGTAACAACTCCTGTGTCTTCCATGTATTCAACCTTCAGTCCATATAGCTCTACTAATGGCTCTGCCGGAATATAGACATTATCATCTTTCTTTTCTGCCGCAATCGTTAAGTTATAGGGCTTTTGATTGATTGTGGCGGTTAGGGAGTCTGTTTTCAAATGAAGCACCTTATCGGCTGTCGTCAAAATAATGGAGCCAGAATCCGGTTCATATCGGATAGGCTTGTCCGCTCCAAGCTCCTGCTCAAGTACCGAAAGGGGCAGCTTGACTTCTTTGTTTTCGATAATCGCTCCGTGAGCCGCTTCAACGCCCCGGATAATAATCGGATGTTCTGCTTGATACTCAGGAACTGTTTTTTCATTGCTCGGAATATAACGCATGTACCCGTACCAACAAAATACAGCTAATACACCGACTATAAATAATAAAAAGATGCTCCGGGCTCCACGATTACCTTTACGTCGCGGCGCTCGGTTATATATTGTTTCCAATTCATCACTCTCCTGAATACATTCATGATAGTAGGCTTCCTAATAAAAAACGTGCAGATTAGCGTTGAGTCGCTTCACGGCACGTTCGTTTAGTGGCTTATCGCCATTATTTCGCTGATGTGGTATTGCATGTCGAGCATATTCCGTATATCTCCATCCGATGACCTTCCACGACAAACCCCGTCACTCGCGATGCAGCACGCTCAACCTCAAGCAGCGGCGGATAATCAAAGTCCACGATGGAACCGCAATGTTTGCAAATGGCATGGTAATGATCCGATAAATCCGAGTCGAAACGGCTTGAATCATCGCCGTAGGTCAGCTCACGCACTAATCCAGCTTCTACAAATAAACGCAGATTGTTATATATCGTAGCTACGCTCATGCTCGGATAGATCGGCGAGAGCGCTTTATAAATTTCATCTGCTGTAGGATGGGTCATTGAGTCCATCAAATAGCTTAATATGGCGTGACGCTGCGGGGTCATTCGGACGCCGTTGCTCTTCAGTTGCTCAAGTGCTAAGTTAACGCTGGCTCCCATTCCCCTCACGCCCTTCCTAAGTAGTTACAACTATTGTACGTTCTTATTTAAGCGTTTGTCAATGAATGCGCCTTATTGGGATAGCCCAAATTGCCTAATGGCAATGCTGTTTGTGGCGTTAATTTGAATGCGGTAAGTCCCCTCGCCTATAGTGCCTCTAATCGTTTTCTTACTTACCTCAAGCGGAAGCTCCGTCGTAATATTACCGAAAGTTACCGATCCGTACATCCGAAAATGTCCATCAGCCGGCATTGCGAGCTTTACTTCGCCAACGGAGCTGTCCAAGTCCCAGTCACCGCCTATCGTGCTGCTGTTCAGTTCAATGCTGCCGTTTAAAGTATCTGCTTTTACTGACGAGCCTGCACCATCCATTTTAATTTTCCCATTTTTCGTTTCGGCTTCAATATTCCCATCGATTTGCTTAATCTCCAGGCTTCCGTTGAGGGTATTGGCATAAAGCTTCCCTTTTATGTTCGCCGCTGTAATCGTACCGTTTTTGGTTTCTAAAATAGAGTCACCGGTTATGCCGTTAACCGTAATTCCGCCATTATTACCTTTGACGGAAACAGCTCCAACAATGTTGCTAACCGTTACCATTCCGCTGTTGCTCCGAATGTCCAAGCCGCCGGGAAGCATAAGCTTCATAATTTCAATCGAACCGTTTTCTGCTTCTATTTTCAGGTTCAAAGCTGGCTTCGGCTCTTCTGTAACCTCCGGGCTTTGCTCTATTTCGTCTATATTGGTTGCTGCAGGAGATGCCGAAATTCCTGCTCTATCCGTTGTACTCGTTTCCATAGGGGAAGGTGAAATGGCTGATTCATCCGTTGCTGGCGGTTCTAACGTCTGAGTAGGCTCCTCTTCAACCTTTACCTGGTCCGACAATGACATAGGTACGGTTATGAGCATATTCATTCTTGGCTTTCTGCTGCCATTCGCACCATAAGATTCACCTTTCGCCTCGAGTGATACTTCTTTGCCAGGATTGACTTTGACCGTTGACTGCTCGGCAATTGCATCCGCTTCCGATTTTTCAATGACATCTACCCAAACAGCAGTTACAACCTCGATTTCCTGTACGTCGCCTGATCGCACGGTTACCTGTCCATTAGGATTGGCGATACGTATAAGGGAAACTGCCTCATCCAGCGGTACTTTAATGATTGCTTTGTCATATCGGAAGCCTTTTTCTTCACCATAGTCGGCAGCTCCGTTCAAATCCACATTGAATTGATCCAGCCAGCGAAAAGGAATATCTGCGTATTGCGTTACCGCATAAGCCGTAAATGTAATGACAAGTGCAATCATCCCGCCTGCTACATCCAGCCGAAGCTTCTTCTCCACTCCTTTGAATTTCCAACTGTACAGTATGATTTCCAACCCTAATATAATAAATATGACAGGCCACCATTGTCCCAGTAGTGAAATATCATTCCGCCCGTTTAATTGGTCCAATAAAAGCAGAACTCCCACCGTCAGTATGAGAACCGCAGCCGTAAAGCGTCCAAGCTTAAACATAAGTACCGACCCTTTCCGCGAACGTAAAAGCAGTATAATAGAAGCTGCCATAATAATTGGCCCTACGCAAAGCTCAGCAAGCTCATTCATCCATGGCATAATGGCGTGAGGCGGTTTCACCAAAACAAGCATGACAATCCCAGCGGCCAATAATAAACAGCCGTGCACAGCGTTAAACGAGGCAGGCTTGTGATGCGCTGCATCAGCACTCTGCAATGAATCAAACACGCTGATGAAATAAAAAACAGGCAGCATGATTCCTAAGTAAACGATAAGCAGTAAATGTCTTCCGCCGTCAGAATCTGCCAGCCGAACAATCGCAGTCAAATCCAGCCAAAAGGCTGCAATTAGCAGTAAGCCCTTCGGATGCTGTCCTGTATACATATGTCCTGCACCAGGCATTGCAAAAGCAAACAACACCGTAAGCAGTCTGTTTTTCATTCGTTTTATTCCGAGCTGACCCAACGCACACCCTCCAAATGCTTAATGCTATCGAGCAGGACGAGCAGCGCTTCCGATTTTGGCAATGTAATGTATAGCTGCAGCATTACTTGACCACCCTCATCATCGTCCTCGCATTCTTCCAGCAGCATTTTTCTCATGACGATCTTGCGGTCCAATAACAATCCGTTTATATCAATCATGGCTTGAGACAGATCCTTGGCTTTAATTTTGAGCAAATGCTCCTTCTTGGCACTAATATACCTCTTCTCCAGCTTATTGAACGCCCATAGTGTGACGAGCACCATTACAGTCGCCGTTGCCGATGCAAAATAAAATCCTGCTCCCACGGCCAGCCCTATGGCGGACACGACCCAAAGCGAAGCTGCAGTGGTTAAGCCTGTTATAGACTTGCCGGTAAACAGTATCGTTCCCGCGCCAAGAAACCCAATTCCTGTAATAACGGCTGCCGCAAGACGTGCAGGGTCGACCCGAACATTCGGTTCATCGACAAATGCAGAAAATCCGTACATAGAGAGCAGCATCAGCAAGCAGGAGCCTAAACAGACTAATATATTCGTTCGCAGACCCGCTGCATGATTCGATTGCTCGCGCTCAAAGCCTATTAGTCCGCCGAGCAGCAGCGCGAGGAGCAATCGGAGCAGAATATGAAGCTCGCTGATATTCCAAGGATTATGCGTGGCAAGTAATTCCATAAGCGATCCCGACCTTTCTATACACGCTATTGTAACATAAGTGTATGCGCGAGTTGGAGCACACAGCTCTTGTACGATACCAGCTGCCCAAAAAGAAAAACGCGGCTCATCGCATGATGAACCGCGTCTTTCGGTATAGATCAGTTTATTTCAACCGCTCGATTAACAGCTTATTGGCAAGCGCGGGATTCGCTTTGCCTTTGGATGCTTTCATGATCTGACCGACTAGGAAACCAATCGCTTTGTCCTTGCCTGCCCTGTAATCCTCAACCGATTGTGGATTTGCTTCGATAATCTGATCCACGATAACGAGAACGGCGCCTTCATCGCTAATTTGAACAAGACCTTGCTCCTCAACGATTTGCTGCGGAAGCTTGCCCGATTCAAGCATGGCTTTGAATACCGTTTTGGCAATCTTCCCGTTGATCGTGCCTTTCTCCAGCAAACCGATCATTTCGCCGAGACCTTGCCCCGTGATTTTCACATCGGAAATCTCCTGCCCATTCGCATTCAAATAACCAAGCAAATCGCCCATGATCCAGTTCGAAACCGCTTTGGCATCCTTCGTATAGGAAAGGCTCTCCTCGAAGAAATCCGCAAGCTTCTTGGATGATGTGATCACTTCTGCGTCATAAGACGGCAGGCTGTACTCAGTCGTGTATCTGGCTTTGCGCCCGTCGGGCAACTCCGGTATAGTCGCTCGCACGCTTTGCTTCCATTCTTCGCTGATATGCAGCTGCACGAGATCCGGATCAGGGAAGTAGCGGTAATCATGTGCCTCTTCCTTGCCACGCATCGAGAACGACTTGCCCAGCGCATCGTCAAAACGTCGTGTCTCTTGAATAACTTCACCGCCGCCATCTAGAATTTCCGCTTGGCGGAGCTGCTCATATTCAAGACCACGTTGAACACCGCGGAAGGAGTTCATGTTTTTGAGCTCGGCACGCGTACCGAATTCTTTCTGCCCGTAAGGACGAAGGCTGATGTTGGCATCGCAGCGCAAGCTGCCTTCCTCCATTTTCACGTCTGAAACATCGCAGTACTGCATAATAGCCTTTATTTTCTCCAAATAGGCTTTGGCCTCTTCCGGTGTTCGAATATCAGGCTCCGATACGATCTCAATGAGCGGCGTTCCGACACGGTTGAAATCGACAAGTGAAGCATAGCCGCCGTCTACGTGAGTCAGCTTGCCTGCGTCTTCCTCGAGATGGAGCCTAGTAATGCCAATCCGCTTCGTTTCGCCATTCACCTCAATATCGATCCAGCCATGCTCGCCGATCGGCTGATCGAATTGAGAGATCTGGTATGCTTTCGGAGAATCCGGGTAAAAGTAGTTTTTACGGTCAAATTTACTGATGTCCGCAATTTGGCAATTAAGCGCCATCGCTGCTTTCATCGCGTATTCGACTGCTTGACGGTTCAATACCGGCAGCACGCCGGGATGTCCAAGACATACTGGACAGGTATGGGTGTTCGGTGGCGCACCGAAAGCCGTGGAGCAGCCGCAAAAGATTTTACTATTCGTATGCAGCTCCACATGGACTTCCAGCCCGACAACCGTTTCGTATTTGTTCGGTTCAGACATTCGTATCGATCCCTTCGTAAACGTATATATGGCCGCTTATAGCTGCGGGCGTTGTTTATGATGCTCCGTATGCTGCTCGAACGCATGAGCGGCGCGCAGCACCGTCGATTCGTCGAACGCTTTCCCGATAATCTGCAAGCCGATCGGCAAGCCGTCAGCCATTCCGCACGGTACACTAATAGCGGGAACGCCTGCAAGGCTTACTGGTATCGTACAAATATCGTTTAAATACATCGTTAACGGATCGCCAACCTGTTCTCCAATACGGAAAGCCGGTGTCGGAGCCGTCGGTCCGATAATCAGGTCATATTGGCTGAACACTTGGTCGAAATCCTGTTTGATTAACGTACGTACCTTCTGTGCCTTCAAATAATAGGCGTCGTAATAGCCCGAGCTGAGCGCATACGTGCCAAGCATAATTCGGCGCTTCACTTCGGCGCCAAAGCCTTCGCTGCGAGATTTCTTATATAAATCAATCAGGTTTTCTGGATTCTCGGCGCGTACGCCATAACGTACACCGTCAAAGCGAGCCAGGTTTGAAGATGCCTCCGAGGAAGCAAGCAAATAATACGTCGCAATCGCATATTCCGTATGGGGCAAAGAAACCTCTTCCCACGTAGCGCCTAACGACTCATATACCGATAGCGCTTGGAGCACAGCTTCCTTCACGCGCGGATCGATACCCGCTCCGAGGTACTCCTTCGGCACGCCAATACGCAAGCCTTTAACATCGCCAGTAAGAGCTGATGTATAATCAGGAATTTCAACGTTAGTGGACGTGGAGTCGCCTGCATCATATCCCGCAATAGCTTGCAGTACATACGCAGAGTCCTCGACATTTTTGGTTAAAGGACCGATTTGGTCAAGGGAAGAAGCAAAAGCAACGAGTCCGAATCGCGACACGAGCCCATAAGTAGGCTTAAGTCCTACGATACCGCAATAAGCAGCAGGCTGCCGAATCGAACCGCCAGTGTCAGATCCGAGCGAGAAGTATACTTGGCCAGCTGCCACCGATGCTGCCGATCCGCCGCTGGATCCGCCTGGTACGAATTCCGTATTCCATGGATTATGCGTCGGATAAAAGCTTGAATTCTCATTCGAGCCGCCCATAGCGAACTCGTCCATATTCAGCTTGCCAATCGTTACAGATTGAGCCGCTTTCAGCTTGCGAACGACGGTTGCATCGTAGATCGGATCATAATTGCTTAAGAACTGGCTTGCGCAGGTCGTAAGCAGCCCTTCCGTTACGATATTGTCCTTCACTCCCGCCGGCAATCCAAACAGCAACCCGCGTTCGCCGCCTTCTTGCAATTGCTTGTCCAGCTCGGAAGCCTGCAAGCGTGCTTGCTCTTCATTTAAAGTAATAAAAGCCTTGATAGCAGGCTCAGTTTCTGCAATTCTCGCATATGATGCGCTAACCAGCTCAGAAACGGAAAGTTCCTTATTGTTCAGCTTGTTATGTACATCCTGCAGGCGCAAATCAAACAGTGCCAACAGTAGTTCCTCCCTTCAATTAAAACCCATTCGTATTATTCAAGTACCGCAGGTACTTTAAATTGTCCATCCTCTTCATCAGGCGCATTCAGCAGCACTTTCTCGATCGGCAGCGAAGGCCGATTCTCATCCGCGCGCATCACATTCGTAATCGGAAGCACATGGCTGGTTGGCTCGACATTTTCGGTATCCAATCCGTTTAGCTTCTCGGCATATTTCAATATCGCGTTGAGCTGCTCTGTAAACTGATCCTTCTCCGAGTCGGAAAGCTCAAGCCGCGCCAGTCTCGCGACATGCTCTACATCCTTGGGTGTAATGCTCATCAGGTATTCTTCCTTTCCTATTCCTGTAATCATTCTTCCTATTATATCTTACTTGCATGGCGAACATCAATGAAAAGGGCAAACATCCAGCCTATATGCATGCAACTCCAGTGACTGAATAAAAAAAGACTGCTCCGATGTCAGCAAAGTGACATGCAGAACAGTCTACAGCGCATGGCTGTAAGCTATATCCATGCTTTTAAATTAACTTGACGGATAAAATCGGCAGGGCTAAGCGGTTCATTGCCTGCCTGTTCAAGCTCGGTCTCCTGCTCAGGTTCGCCATTCATCACGCGCTTGAACAATTCTTCGTTGTGCGTAGCGAGTGCGAAATCAATTAGCGCTTCCCGTTCGATGCGATCAACCTCATCTTGAATGAGTACCTCTTCGAGCTCCACGTCCTCATCCGGAATTAAAAAGTTCCGATTCGCCGAAGGCACCCTCAGTACGTAATCAAACACATTATCCGCATTGCGATCGTAAGCTATTATATAACCATGCTCCCCAATGGGAAGGTTTTGTTCAAATTGGTCAGCCACAATGACGACCTTTGTGCCTAGTTGTAGCATCGTCCTCAACTCCCGTTTCTTCGCCGCTGATTCTTTCACTACTATCCTACTAAAAAATAGTAGCGGTGTCCAATCGAAGAGAGTCAATAGACAGACTTTTCTTTATTCAGCTGCCAAACTTTTGCGAAGCTGCAAGGCTGCAAGGCTTATTGAACCTAACATACAAACAATTGTTACCACTACAGCTGCACTGAAAGTGCTAGAGTCTGGAGTGCCTGCGGCCGCTAGCTGATAGGCAAATCCGCTCAAAGCACCAGGCGTCCAGCCCAGCTGCTTGGGGAAAAGGCTTGCCAGCAGGGTTAGCATCAATGCGCCGCCTAGCGCAGCAAAAGCCGCTGCTGCCGAGCTTCGCAACCATGTACTGAAAAGCAGGGTAATCGTCATTACCGCGCTTAACCACAAGCCATATACGAGCATGCTGTCAAATGCCTGGACGATTGTCGTCTCACCGATCAATAAACCCGTATAGTACCAAGATGCCAAATAACCGGCTGCAAGCGAGCCCCATGCAAGCAGCAGCATCGACGTCCACTTGGAGCTGATATAGGCTATTGCCGATATGGGCTTTACAAGAATAATGGCTGAGACTCCGCTGAGACGCTCTCCGGAAACCGTACCCATGCAGGCTAATACGAGAACAAGCATGCCCAGCGTTCCGAATTGCTGAAGGGTTTGTGCGAGCACCTCGGCGCCGAGCGGCATTGGGATATCGATAACTGTTCCCTCCGGCAAGCTGCCCGCATGCTCTAGAATTACAGGCATGTAATAGGTCGAAACAGGCTGCATGATGCCAAGGAGAACGAACACAAGCGGTACCCATAGCAGCTTATAGCTTCGTGCTTGTTCGAGCAGCTCCTTCTGAACCATAACAAGGTAGCGGATAAAGCTTGAGGTCGCAGGGAAAGATGTTGGGTCAAGCTTGTCTGACAAATTCGCTGCACCCTTCATTCTCCCACCACCTTCATAAACAAATCCTCCAATGATGAATGCCCTACCTCGAGCTTGCTTATTTTTATTTGATTGCGAGCCAGTTCCCCAATAAGGATCTGCCTAGCGGCGTCTACATCCTTCACGGCAAAGCTGGCAGCTCCGTCTTGCTGCTCTGCTGTTTCGAACAAAGAAAGTTGATCGACAAGCCTCTTCTCATCCCTAATGGTTTGGATAAATAAAGCCAGCCATTGCCTTGAGCTTTCATCATTCTCAAGCTGCAGGTTAATGATCGGCTTCCGCCGCTCCTTGCGGATGGTTTCAATTGCTCCTTGCAGAGCAACTTGCCCTTCATGAATAATGATGACATCATCACAAAGCGCCTCAGCATCATGAAGGACATGTGTCGAGAAGAGGACCGTCGTTTCCCGTTTCAATTCGCGCAGAAGATCAAGCACCTCCCTGCGCCCAATCGGATCAAGCGCCGATACGGGTTCATCCATGACAAGCAGCTTCGGCCGATGGACAAGCGCTTGAGCAAGCCCAAGCCGCTGCTTCATGCCGCCTGAGTACGAACCGATCCTCCTTTTGGCAGCGCCTGCAATTCCGACGCGTTCAATCAGTTCCTTTGCACTTTTCTTGGCCTCGGCAGAGGTAAGGCCGCACAATTGACCAGCATAGGAAACAAACTCAAAACCCGTCATCCAATTATGGAAGGAAGGCGTTTGCGGCAAGTATCCAATCAGCTCTCTGTGTTCTCCGCTATGTCTGGCACCTTTGAAGACCATCTGACCTGAAGTCTGCTTTAGCAGGCCGGCAATCATGCGAATGGTCGTCGTTTTGCCTGCCCCATTCGGTCCAAGCAGCGCAACGCAATGCCCCTCGGCTATCGTAAAATGGATGCCGTCAACTGCTTTTACGGTGCCGAAGGTTTTCGTCAAGCTTTTAACCTCAAGTAGTGCAGTCATCCTTCATTCCTCCTGCCTGCGATAAAAAAGGCGATCGGCCCGAATATATTGATAAAAATAATAATAAGAACCCAGACCCACTTGGGTCCGCGCGTACTCTCCGCCTTTGCACACAAAACCAAAGCGATGGTCATTATGATCAACTGTATGACGATAATCGGTGCAAGGATTGGCAATAAGTCGGCGATTACGATTGATTCATTCATCCTTTATCCTCCTCTAAGCCTGTCGGCTTACGCAGTTGCTTATCTAGTTCTCTACTTTTCTTCTTTTCGTCTGCCGCGACGAAACCACCCGCTTCGTACAAATAAAAAATAAAAGGCAAGCGGCATCGGAATTTGAATCAAGCCCCATATTCCCCAAAGCCAAGGCATGCTATCCCGTTTGCGCGCATCGATAAATAACCAGGTAGATTGCGCAATCAGAGCAGCAACGAGCAAAATCCAAAACCATATCGGCAAAATCTTCAGCTCTTCCATTCACGCAGCCTCCCCCGTGCGAATGCGTAGCTGGCATACCCAATCCCGCCTGCCGTAATGACTGCTTGAATCATTGCAAACCATATCCAGTTACGGTCGATGATCCACAGCATCACTCCAAAAATCAAGCATGCCAGCAGCCAGAATAGCAGCAGCTCTCTCCAAAGCTTCCTTTTTGTATCCTGCACGTGGGCAAGTACAAGCTCCTCAAATCGATGCTGCTCAGGAACCTCCGGCGCATGCGCAGCGTCAAAGCGGGTTAAATCTTCTTTCATTAGATTGTTGAACCAATTCTGCTCTTCCTCATCATGCTTCTTCATGCTCCGTTAGCTCCTTTCGCAGCTGCTTCAATCCATTATGCAGTCTCGATTTCACCGTTCCCACGGGAATGTCCAGCATTGCGGATATTTCATCTTGTCCATAGCCGTAATAATATTTAAGCAGTACAGGAATCCGAATGCTGCTGCTTAGTCGTCCCAGTGCCTGGAGTGCATCCGACCAATCAACGCCCTCCCGGATGGTTTCGTATTGGATCGACCGCAGCGAGCGTTCTTCCTGAAGCCAATGCCGCTCCAGCTCATTGCGGCGCATCCGGTCAATAACAATCCTTGAGGCTATCGTAATCAGCCACGTTGAGAATTTGGCTTTTCCCTGAAAGGTCGCTATTTTCTCAATCGCCTTCAGCATCGTCTCCTGCGTAACATCCTCCGCACGGCTTTTGTTCATCGTTGCCTTAAGCAGATACTGATACAAAAATGAGTAATGCTCACGGAGCAGCTCGGATAGCGCCCGCGAATCTCCGCGAATCGCTTTCTTAACAAGCCTCGTCTCGTCTACCACGAGCGCCTGACCCCCTTGTTTCTTTCGGTAATATAGCTTAGACGAACAGCTTGCGCGATTCGTTCACTCCGAAAGCATATTTATTTTAAGGAATAAGAAGAAACGCCTGACTGCGTCCTCTCTATACACGCCATCATTTCGGCGAAACGTATAGAGAAAGGATGAGCAAACTCATATCCTTTCCTATCCGTTAAGTGTAAACAGCTGAAGCCGTCCTCTGTGGCAAAAGCAGTCGTTTCGCGGAGATTGATAAGCACATTTATATGAGAATACATATAAATTCTTATATATTGAAAAAAGCCGCAGAAGCGAGTGGCTCTTCTGCAGCAGCTATAGGTTCTATTTTACAAGAATGCTAATTTTGACTTCGGCTGTACCAACGCCACACAGGCTCAACATCCGCATGATCCAAGCATTTCACGCGGTACTCAAACGGGCTGCCGAGCGCGCGCACGGATAAGGTTAACAAGTTCTTTCGCTGCTGTCCAATCGACCGGTTCACACGCATCGTCACGATCTGCGGTCGTCGAATCAAAAACGTCGATCTCGATAAGAATCGCGTACGCAGCGTAAGCTGTCCGTTCCTCAGACTAACTCCTGCAGCAGCATAACAGCTCCTCCTCCACCACAGAACAAGCGGAATGAGTACTAACGACCACGACCCTGCTTCCTTCAAAAAAATGATTGAAGCTGCGCATAGCAGCGCCGCAATCAAAAGCTCAATTCTAACATAATACAATAACGCTCGCTTCGGCGCGCCCCGCAAAGGCGCTAGCTCAGAATGCTCAATCTGCGGTACAAAATCTTTCAAAACCTGTTGGATATCGGAACGCTTGATAAAGGGATGCAGCATAAGCTGCTCCTTCTTGTCAGATGAAACGATTTGCAGCCGAATCTCAGCGTATCCGAAGGCCTGGCGCAGCCAGCTTTCACTCACAATGACAGCTTGCACTTTTTTAGGATCAAACACAAATGACTTTTTTTCCAACAACCCATAGGATACCGAGATTTGCCTGCCGTCTTTCTGAACAGCGAAGCCGCTAAACTTCAGCACATACAATATAATCGAGAGCAGCCATGCAAAGGCAACTCCTGCAATGACTACAATAACTACGGCGAGATAGCTTGGCATGAGGCTCGATGAATCCTCAACGACTGACTCGAAAAAATGATCGGGAAGCAGCTGGTTGATGAAGTCGTTAGCGAAAGAGTACAATCCAGCCATAAAAGCTGCAACTAGACCGAAATTCATCGAGGTCGCAGCCGCCTGAAGCAGCTGTCCCGCATGAAGCGCAATCGAAGGACCGCGCTCAGTCTTATGACTGACGGATTCTGAGGCTAGCGGTTTTTGATTTATTTTCACAACCAGCTGATCGTCTGCCTCAGGTTTCTGCGTCATCAGCTCCTCAGACAGAGGTTGCACTTCGGGAGCAGCAATGACCGAGGCCTGTTTCTTTAGCATCAGCTGGATATCGCTTGCTTCTTTAAGGGAGAGCGCCGGTAAAATACCGTCTGACTTCTTGTTGCCGCCGGGCGTCTCGATCTTCACTTGCGCGACCTTCAACAGTCGCTGAACAAGCGGCTGTTCTACGTTAACCGAATGAATCCTCGTATAATAAATCGTTTTCTCGTCTCGGAACAACCAGCCTTTGCGAATGATGATCCGATCGCTTTCCAGCCAGAAACCAAAGCTTTTCCATTCGATATAACTGAACACAAGTATTATGGCCGATAGCGCAGTGACGCCAGCATACCAATACCATTCCAGTCCCGTCCAGTCTGTTCCCCTCAATAAGCCGATCAATATTAACGGAATGAATCCTCGAATTGTATTCAGCAGACCGAACAAAATATATATGGGATGAAGCGTTCGACGCTTATTCATCTTGATCGTCCACCTTAGCCAATGCGCCGATTCTGCGTTTAAGCTGTTGAGCTTCACCGAGCTTCAGTCCGCTGATCCGGTGCGTTGTCGCAGCCGTAACAACCGAAACGCTGGCCAAATCATATTTGCGCATAAGCGGTCCGCTTTCAAGCTCCACATGCTGCACACGCACCATAGGAACCAATACATTGCTCAAAAAAACAAGCCCGGATTGGATTTCCAGTTCGTCCTCAAACAGCTCATACTGAAACCGCTTATACTTCATTTCGGGAAAAATCCAAGTAAAGAGAATAATAGAAGCAGCGCACACAGACAATGCAATCCACCCCGGAACGAGTGTCCAAGCCCAAATCGAAGCACAAATAAAATAAGCGATAATGACAGCTAGGAAGATACCGTTCCATATGAGCTCGCTAATTCGGTAAACCTTTACGTAATCACGATGAAGCCGCTTGGTAAGCTCCCGATTCATCCTTACATCCCCCTTGTTTAAGGCAATACGATTAGTCCTTCTTTGAACTGCGTCAGCTTCCTCGCACCCTGATCCGTAATAAGGTAGCTGTTCTCAATGCCAACAACTCCAAGACCAGGGAACGTAAATTTGGGCTCGACGGCAAGCACCATTCCTGGCTCCAATAGCATATCGAAGCCCTTGGCGAGAACGGGCCATTCATCAATTTCAAGCCCGATGCCATGTCCCAGGAATTTGGCCTGATCGGCTCCGAAGCCCATAAAGTGATCGGAAAGATTTGCGGAGGCGCAGCCAGCAAGCGCAGCCTCATATAACTTCGAACAAGGCGTGCCAGGAACCATCATCTCCTCTGCTTTAGCGATGAGCGTCTCCGACGCACCGTATGCATGCTGAAGCGTTTCAGGCAGCTTCCCCATAACGGCAGTCCGAGTCTGGTCAATCACATAACCGTCTACGCAGCATCCAATATCGATCAAGATGGGCTCGTTTCGCTTAATCATAGACCGGCTGACGCTTTGCGGAGAAGCTGCGCCCAGCCCCAAGCCTCCGGCCGGCCCGTCAAAATAAGATGGGACCGCAGCTGCTGGGCCCGATATGACCATCCCCGTCGTAATTTCTTGATTAAAGCCCCGCATGCGCATCAAGCCAATATGCCCTCTAATTCGCAGCTCGTATTCAATGCGTGCCATCCACTCAAGCTCGCTTATTCCTTCTCTAAGCACACTAAGCGCCGCGGTCAATGACTCAGATACTACCTTTGCCGCCGCTTCGATTCTGCCTATTTCCCAAGGCGACTTAATCATTCGAAGCTTGCGAATATGTGAAGAGCCATCTATAATCGTACGGCTTGCGGCCGAACCAAGGAGCTCCTTTAGCTTGGTGTATAGCTGAGCCGGCAGCACATCGAGATCAGAGGCGATTCGAATGCCTGATTTCTTTCCAAACAAATGCGGGTAATGCTGCGCAAGCGTCCCACCAAAAAACCGAAAAGCACCAAGTTCGGCTACCTTTACCGCGGTCTCCAGCTTGGCTCGCTGAACACTGCGCCGAACGTAAAAGGTAGCATCGCCGGTGCTTGGAATAAACAAATACCCATTTTGCATCGAGCCGCTAAAATAATAAAGATCAACATTTTGCGTGATAAGAAACGCATCTACGCCTTCCTTTTGCATAACAGCCTGCAAACGGATCATTCTCTCGCTCACAAGCGCTTCAGGAACATCAGCAACTATATCCAACACAGCCATTATCAACTCCTATATAAACTCCCTCCCCTTATTACACCAATTTTCCTATTTTACGTCAACCCGCTACGAGCTCCGCCGCCCCCTTAATATGCCATTCAATAGGCTCCAACACTTCAAATACGCGAGGATATACCATTTTTATGATTAAAATAACGCCTGGACGCTGTAAGGTAACCTCGTACTGATAAGCATTATTTCGGTATGTATAAGGAAATATTTCGTCCGCGTTTACTAGCTTGAACACCACAACCTGCACCGTTTCCTTCAAAAAGGAGCCGGCAAGCGGTGCACCTTGTGCATCCAGCAGCAAGTTCTGCTGCAAGTACAAAGCTGCTGCAGCTTCGGCCTTTATAGGCTCAAGGCGAAAAATGCCTTCTCCCAGCGCTGCCGTATCAACCTGCTGGGCCGCTGCATGAGCGGCTCGGTTGACGGCATGCTTCCCTTGAAACAAAGTTTTCATAGCGAGCTGTTCCTCTACCTGAAGCAGATGCAACGAAAGCCATATCGACATCATTACAACGATGAGCAGCAGCTTGTACATTCGTTAACCATCCTCTCCTCCTATGGAACATACTCGCTCATTTTCATCCCGAACGCCTTCATCCTATCTGACGGTAACGGCGGCGTTAAACCAATCAAACGATCAATCTCAAATATATGCTCGTAGGGATAGCTCATCGTTAATGAGATTCCCGTACCTCGAGGCAGTGGATCGTACGGATTGGATGCTGACTGCCCGTTCGTCGATGCAAGCTCATACGATATATCCTCAGGACGCATGCCAAATCTCGCTAGACGCTGTCTAGACTGCTCCTGCATTGCTGAGCTTATGTATCCGTAGCCTCCGCTAGCTCCTATTTCCAACAAGTAATCCACCTCTTGCTGCAATACCGCCTGCCTGACAATAAGAACATGTTTATAAATCGGAGAGAACATCAGCCAGCAGAGCAGCGCTGCAAACAATACGAAGATCAAAATCTGCTTCATGGGCTCATGCTCCTAATATGCGAGCTGATCGAGCTGCCAGCGCCGTCAATCTGCCGCTTCATTCCTGCATCGCCCTCGGCGATTGCTTGATAGCAAGCCAGCACGGCAACAAGCAGCAGCATGGAGATTAGAATTCCGCGCATATCGTAATACCTCCGCTCTTTATGGCTAACACAATACCGATGAATTAAGGAAGCATTTGACTAATCTTTGTATTGGCGGCAGTGCCCTGCGTTTCGATTTGACTGCTTGTTCCCGTTGTATCCTGAGCGATTATCGTATTGAATAGAACGATTACGACGACCAGCATCATGACGGTCATTAGAATATTGCGCACGTGATCACCTCCTTCCAAAGCTTCGTTGCCTCTTTCAGCTCAGAGACTGAAAGAGCTTCTGTCCCTCTCTCACCCACAGATAGATAAAGATTTGAAAGGTGTACAAGATCGGAATGCCCGCGATGATAAATAATAAATAGGAAGTTGACTCTTTGCGGCTTTCCTTGGCCAGCTCGATCTTCTCCTTGTAGTCTTCAATTCTTGTGCGGATCAGCTCATAATATTGATGGCTTTCATGCAGCCTGAGCGCATCCAGCGTTTCTACGAAGCTTAAGCCCTCTTCCGTGCCAAGCCTCTGTTTAAATCGCTGCAGAGCCCCTCCCGCATCGTGATACCACTCGGCAAGCAGCTGGTTCAATTCAAAACGCATCACGCGCGTAAAGGGTACACAGCGCTGCAGCTTAGCATGAATATGCAGCGAAGAATCTGACAAATAAATCAATTGCTTGCTGACTACAAAAATCTCTTTCGTCACTTGCAGCGCTCGCATCTTGCGAATGGAACGCAGCCATAGAAGGTCAAGATTAATAAGAAGCATCGCCAGAAGCAAGAAGGGAGCGACATAGGAAACGGGAACGTAGGCGTTCAGCCATTTATGCCAAATAGCCACACTAACGATTAAGCTGCCCATCGTACAAACAAGCAGACGGTACGCGAGCATATACCATGCCGCATCAGCCGTTACCCCGCAGCCGGCAAGCAGAATTTCTCTTTCCACGAAAGATTCCCTCTTTCTTGAAAGCAAGAAGAACCGCAGCCATTTCTCCGGTACCATTCTCGTACGCCAAGCCGACACGACAGTCAAATGCTTCCATATAGCAGGACGTTCAGGCCATAGCTGCAATAAGATGTAAAAAAACACCGCACCGAAAACGCATTGCCCAGCTATAAAAGCCAGCCCCATCATTTGCATGACCCAATTCGGCATAGCTAACCTCCTCTCACATTTTTTTTCGCGATAGCCATAATCCCATCAGAAATGAAGCGAAAATCAACAAAGCTGCATTAAGCAGCATATCCCGTCCCATCGGATCAACAACGTAATAGAAATAGGTGTTTTCTTTGTTGTATCGCAAATTAATGCCAATAAATAAAGCAAGGAACAACAGTGGTGAAAAATTGGCAACTCGAATTTCCAGCAAGCGGTTCCGCTCTTGTTCATTCGCCCGTCTAGCTTTGCGCATATCGGTGAGCAGCTCCTTCAAGCTGTCTGACACCGTTACACCTTCTGCGAGCGCAACCCGCAAGATATGCACAAAATAATCGGCCCACAAATGACCAAGCGATGTGCTGAGCAATCTTAGGCTTGCTTCATCATCACCCCGCACCGACAAATTACGGTAAAGCTGCTCGAATACGGCTTGCATCGGTCCCAGCAATCTTCGCTCTTCCACGGTGCGCTGCAGCGCGACTCTTACTTGGCTCTCCCCTGTAATCAGATAGCATTGATAAAAAAGCTCAACGGCCGGCAAAAAGTCCATTTGCGTCTGCATGCGCCGATGCACGAGCAGCGTCCGAAGGATCGTATAGGGCAATAATCCAATCACTAAGCCGAACAACAAGGTTCCCTTTACACTTTGGAAGAAGAGTCCGCCTGCAGCAAGCCCTGCCAGAAGCAGCAGACCGGAAATATAAGCAAAGCCGGTTGGTGAAATACCAAGACGCAGCGCCTCCAGCAAATCAGATAGATGACGATACAGCCATGCGTAGCGTTTAAAGCGCTCTGCTGCCCGTACGCGCAAGCTGCGCTTCGAAATATAAGTTAGCTTTCTGACGAGCTGTTGCTCCTGCGACCATAGGAAAAGCAAATTGATAATCGCAATAAACAATAGGCAAAATAACAGTGCTGCAGACGCGCCGGCAGAAAGCTCATTCATAACGCTTGCCTCCTCCAGCAAGTCGTAAGGCAGCTGAGGCAGATGGAAGCGCTGGATAAATCCATTTCTCCTTCTTCTCATCGTACATAACCCAATCCTTAAGAATTACCTGCCCGTTCTCCCAGCTGAACTCGCTAACCCTCCTAATCATGCGTCTCCCTCCCATTAGAGCCATCTCGATTCCAATCTCTGTAACGTATTGCGTGATCCGTTTGGTCAAACGCTCAGCATTCATCCCTCTGCCATCCTGCATGCACATATCCGTAATCGCCTCAGGCACATCCTCCAGCGTATTGGCATGCACGGTCGTCATGCTTCCCGAATGTCCCCTCGTGCAGGCACGCACGTAAATGTTCGCATCCAGATCGCGTATCTCGGCATGAATAATACGCTTCGGCGATTGCCTCAACGCAAGCTTGAAGGCCTGATCCGCCCGGTGATAGTCATCCTCTTCATCAGTCGTATACTCAATGACGTTCTTGTTCGGAAAATCACGCCCGAGCATCATTTCAAAACGCCCTTCAATTGTAATAATCCGCTCTTCGTCCGGCAGTTCGGCAATGAGTGCTTTCATTAGATTCGTTTTGCCTGAATTCGTAGGACCAATGATAACGATATTGAACCGCGCCTCTAGAATGGCGGTCAGCAGCATCTTGATCTGCTCGTTCATCGTCCTATACTTCGGATCGCATAATGTAAGCAAGCTAATGCTTCTTACCGTATAAAAACGAATGGTCAAGGTTGGATTTGCCGTGAACCCGAATCCGGTCATCGTTACGCGCGAGCCATCCTGCAGCATGACCTCTGCCCATCTCTTACGCGGATTAATGCGATCATTATTGTACAAAACAAGATTTTGCTGAATGCGCTCAACCTCCCGTGCGTTGTCAAAACGATATTCGCTTGGCTTGGAGACTCCGTTTCTGACAAGGAAGATGCTTGTTCCGACAACCTGTATTTCCTCTAAACCGTCTTTATCTGCCAGCACCAGCTCGAGCACATTCAATCCGATTACCTCGGCGAACAACGCTTCTGCCAATGTGTGATACGGGTGCTGTACATGATCGGCCCGATGAATACGAAGTCTTATCAAACGATCCGCGATGACCGCAAGCACCTGCTCCCGTTCCTGTGAATAGCCTAACACCGCACGATTCAGCGTTTCGCTGTACTGCCTGCGCTCATCCTCTCCTACTCCGTGCGGAATGCTTAGATAAGAGCGAATATCATCAGCAAGCCGTGCGAACTCTCCCTGCGTGTCTGCTGTCTGGTACGGTGCAAGCGGCTCATTATCGTGCTGCTCCCGCTCCGACTGCATCTGCGCAGCAAAACCTGAAGGCGAGAATCGATTCTGTTGTGCCGTCACGAGCTTGTACCGTTACGATGGGCAAGCAGCTTGCGGTACCACGGCTGAACGGCTACAGAAACCCCCAGGCTCCGAATGCCATGCCTCTGCATTATCGCCTTCGCAGGACCCTTCATCATCTCCGAACCGCCGCTGTCCGTCTTCAGCCACTGAGCATAGGTTCCACTATCCAATTGACTGGATACTGATTCGCTTAATTGAAGCTGACCCAGTGCCGACGTGCCGAGCTCTTTACAAATATGCTTCATCTGATAGCCTCCATTTCTCCAAGGTCCATTAATAGTAATTGAATCATATTGATCAGGATTTACGCCGAATAACGGCGATACCTGCCCGATCCAGCGCTTGCCATCCTCTTGAAAATGAGACAAGGACGGCGTAGTCACCAGTATGCGCGAGCCTGCTCTTCTAACCGCGCATATGGTGGCAGCGTTATCCCAATACGCGCCGACATCCGCGATAACGAATGCAAACGTCTGCTCTGCGACGTCGAGCAAATGCTTCGCTTCTTCTGGCGTGAAATATTCCGCTTGCTCCCTCATCATGTTGCCGAATAATACCTGTACATTCGGCTGGTTTGCCACCTTATGCGCCGCCTTGCGCAGCATATCCGGCGTCAACGCGGAGGATCTCAGCTCTGGGCGAAGCTTATCTAATGTGACGAGCGGTTCATCGATACCGAGATAGCGATGAATTTTTGAGCTTTTGAGATTGAGGCATAAATATCCGACTGGCTTGCCGCTCGCTTCCCCAATCCGGAAAGCAGCTGCGAATGCCGCTGCTGTCGTTCCGATATTGGGTGTCGTTCCTATAAATGCAGCTAAAGGTGCAATTGCAGCATTCACAGCCCACCATCCTCTCCAGCACCAGCTAGATCAAGCGATTCCGGGCTGTACGACACGACCAGCTTTAAGGCTCCTCCTTTGCAATAGCCGTCAAGCAATAACCACTGCTCTTCCGTTAAATTCAGGTTCAAGTAGTCGATCATGCCGTTAGCCTCTCGCCGCGAAGCATACATTTGCTCCTTATTCCCTTCCGCACGCGAGATGAGATTCGGATTCTCGATGTTGTCGATCTCCACATTCCCCGATGATTTCACCGATGCAACAGTAACTGCGGCTGTGAATAACCGTTCGGAAGGGTGTCCTTCCCCTGAAGCATACAGCAGTACCTTATCGCCTGCCCTAATGCCATTGGAGATGGAACGGATGTACTCCTTGGGAATCTGAAAAGTAGATTCCGACCGCTTTGGCTGCAAGCGGAACTCATCCACCTTCCAAAGCAGCAAAGGCTCGCCTTTGCCAAGCGGAATAATCGTCTCTTTCCCAGCTGCCTCCTCCAGCTTCATGACCATGTCGGGAACATACACAGCCTGAGGAACCGTTTTGTATTCCAAATCGCTTTCCTGAAGCCGTTCTCCCGCTCCTATGAATCGTTTGGGTACAATTACGGCTATCATCTCCTCGTTCTCCATATGCACGCGCTGCAGCTCGTAGATGCCATAAACTAAGCTTGCCGACAGAACGGCCGCTGTCAGGCTGATGATTGCATTTCTTCGTTTTCTCATCGCCACTCCTCCCCGAACACAAAAAAAGAACGCACCAGCTGCCATCTAAGGCTTACTGAGTGCGTTCTTCGCATAATCGTGCTCATTTATAGGTTTACTTAAGTAATTGAGTTCATAATAGCAAATCCATCTTTCATTTGTCTATCATTTTTTCCTAATTTCATCATTTTTATGTAAAAGACGACAAAAAAAGCCATTCAGCAGAAGGTCAACCCTTCTAGACGCTAAACAGCCCATAACGCTCAGAAATCAATTAAGCCAACACTAATCAGTAAAGCATCATCGACCTTGCGCATCGTTTCATCATCCAAATGCGTAATTTTATCAGTAAGCCGCTGCTTATCAATCGTTCGAATCTGCTCAAGAAGCACCACGGAATCGCGGTCAAAGCCATGTGCGGCTGCATCCATTTCGACATGGGTCGGCAGCTTTGCCTTCTGGATTTGAGCCGTTATTGCAGCTACGATGACCGTAGGACTGAAACGGTTACCAATATCATTCTGAATGACCAGAACAGGACGAACGCCTCCCTGCTCCGATCCGACGACTGGCGATAAATCCGCAAAAAAAACATCACCACGTTTTACAATCAACCTCTACACCCCGCTAACGAGACGGCCTAACGTATGATCTGCTTCTTCCTCCGCTTGAAAAGCTTCCGAGGCCATGTTCAGGTTTATTTTCGCCATCTCCATGTATCCGCGCTGCATGGATTCCCGGATTTGACGTTTTTTACGCTCCACCAAATAAAGCTTCATGGCTTGCCGAATAAATTCGCTGCGGTTGGAGTTTTCCTTGGCAACTATCCCGTCAACCTCCTCCAGCAAATGATCTGGCAGGCTAATCATGATTCTTTTGGTATTTTGTACATTGGCCACCGAACTCGCACCCCCAAAACTTTTCCATAACCTTACTACACATTATGACAATATATTGCCGTCGCTATACTTCAACATATCTATGATAGCCGTATATCAAATATGCTGTATGTTTTCATGTATAGCCCTTATAGATGATCTGCCATATTACATTCGAGATTTTTGGCGAAAATCCTCTTCATTTACGAAAATTTGTAAGTTGAAACAATTACCAATAGTTATTTTGACTGAGCAAGGGGGTTTTGAATCGCGATTGTGCGGTCACCGCTAATATAAATGCGTGGCAGCCGTGCAGCAAGCATACAGATGACCTCATAATTAATCGTGCCAAGCTGATCCGCAACATCCCCAACGGTAATAACCGAATCACCTTGGCGGCCAATGAGCACCACTTCTTCGCCGTTCTTAACGTTGCCATCACTCTCAGTTGCCGCTGGATCAAGCGCAATCATGCACTGGTCCATGCATATCGTTCCAAGAATCGGAGTTTTCACTCCGCGTATGATCCCTTGTGCTTTGCCGGTAAGCATACGGCTATAGCCGTCTGCATATCCAATCGGCAGCGTTCCGATGCACTCTTCCTGAGCCGCTACATAACGTGTGCCGTAACTAATTCCCCAGCCAGCCGGTACCGTTTTGACCATAACGACTTCCGTCTTCAGAGACATCACGGGCTCCAGCTCGATACGCTGGCGGTTTACCTCATCTGACGGATACAACCCATACATACTGACGCCTAAGCGGAGCATATCGCCTGCCCATTGGGGCGTATCAATACCCGCGGCGCTGTTTGCCGCATGAATAATCGGAATGGGCCAGCCCTGCTTCCTCACATGCACGGCTACCTCTTGAAACCTGTTGTACTGAAGCTCGGTGTATTCTTTATCTGCCTCGTCTGCGCGCGCGTAATGCGTGAATAAGCCTTCTACTTCCACCTGTGGAACCTTCATAACCTTTTCGATAAAGGACAACACTTCATCCTTGCCGATAACGCCTAGCCTACCCATTCCGGAGTCCATCTTAATATGGACCTTGAGCCTGCGGCCACTATCATCAGGCGTCAGAACCGACGCTGCGGCTAAAACGTCTTCTCGGAAGAGACTGATCGTAATGTTATGGCTTCTAGCGACAGACAAGGCATCCGCAGCCACGAATCCAAGCACGAGAATCGGGGTTTGGATGCCAGCCTGGCGCAATTGCAATGCTTCATCAAGAAATGCAACGCCTAAATAATCTACGCCGAAGCGTTCTGCCTCCCGTGCAATCTCAACCGCGCCATGTCCGTAAGCATTTGCTTTAACAGATGCCATGATCTTGCATTCATTCGGGATCGCATTTCGAAAAGCCTCTAAATTATGTCGTAAAGCATCTAATGAAAGTTCAACCCTAGTAGGGCGATAATACAAATCCAAGCCGTTCACCTTCTCCTTGTCTGGCAGCCACAACAGTCCGAGCAGCAAACATCAATAGCAATAATGTTAAACCTTGCTGCTGAGACTGTCAATGAAACGAACCTCGAAAATGGCTAGTACGTCTTGGAAAATCGCCCGTTTAACCGATTTATTTGCCGATTTCGCCCTGTACCGATTGGGCGACCTTAATCATCTCGGACTCCGGCAGATTTGCGCTTGTCAAACGGAACTGATGGCCTTCATACGTCCAAGTCAACGTCTGCTGCTCTTCGCCGCTCAGCTCGCCCACCGTGAAGCCTAGATCCAGTATCGAGCCTGGCACCAATGATGCCGCTTGATCTTTCGGTTCTGTTTGAATAAGCGTATAGCTGTAATCGCCTGTGTAACGCAGCATCAGGCCAGGGTTGCCGCCAAACACAATGTCAATAAGCTCTGGCTCCTGAACGCCTGCTGGCAAATAAGAAGGCTTCATTGCAGTAAAGCCCACTGCTTCTTCGGGATTGGCACTCGTTGCCGCATCATCGCCTTCATCCTCGGACGTATTCCCGCTGTTGTTCGTTTGATCATCACCATCTACAGCGCTGTTGTCACCGGTTTGATTGCCGGCATCGTCTGCTTTATTCCCGTTCGTTGCAGCATTCGCGTCCTTGTCCGCATCGCCTGCTTTATTCCCATCTGCTGCAGCATTCGCGTCTTTGTCCGCATCGTCTGCTTTATCCCCATCTGCTGCAGCATTCGCATCTGTGTTCACATTGTCGACGTTTCCTTCAGCAGCTCCATTGGTGCTCTCATCATCCGGCAGCGTCATCGTCGGCTCTTCTGTCGTTTGGCTGGAAGGTGTCGCTTTCATGTTGGCTTCCGTCTCGAAAACGGCTTTATCGAACTTCGGCCCGAAGTCAAAATTATCAAATTTTACTTCGACCATAACGGCCGAATTCGTATCGCTCACTTCAACCTGAACGGGCTTATAATCCGCTTTATTGAGCCATATTTTTTGGCGAGCCAACGAGCCGTTATTATAATTAGCCATAACGTCAAAGACATAATTGTCCTCGTCGATTACAAACTGTCTGGAATTGTCCACAAGGATGCTTTGTACGAGCGTTTGGTACAAGTAAACTTGGCCTTGGTTTTGCGGCCAATCGCTTTGGAAGCGGAAAACTTTATTCAGCTTCGGTGTGAGAACGAATACGCCGTCGTCATTGCGAAGCACGATTTGTGTAATGTCCTTCTCTTCATTCGTAAGCTTGATCCGATAATATTGCGGTTTCTGATAGGATACCTCCACCTTGTACTCCAGTGGCTGCTGGCCCGTCCGCAACGTCATCGTACCGCTTCCTTGATAGCTCTCCATGCTGTTCACTACTTTGTCGAGCTCCTTAACCACGGACTCGGCGTCCTTCGTTCCGCAAGCTGCTAATACGAGCGACAAACACAATATGATTGCCGCGGTCCATGTCATGCGACGCATGTAATCATCCCCTCTGCACATTGTTTTTTACTGGCTGATAACATGTCTATGAGGGGACTTGACCAATTATGCGGACTAGTTTGACAAGCTTAGGCAAGCGAGGAGCTTGAACAAGAGAAAAGAGCTTACTCCCAGGTCGGTGACCTTTAAAGCAAGCTCTAATTCATTCATTATTTTGCAGCAAAATTAGTAGGTTCACTTAACCATTAACGTTTTACTCTAGACAACAAAGCCGCTGCCTCTGCACGAGTCAATGTCGCTAGCGGCTTAAAGCTTCCATCCGCATAGCCGTTTATGATGCCCGCATTGATAACCGCGCCAACCAAGCCTCTATTCGATGCCTTGATCGATAATCGATCAGCCACCTTTGCCAGGCCATCCGCTTTTTCCGTCAGTTTTAATGCTCTGGCCGTCCATACCGCCATTTCTTCCCTCGTTACAGGATCAGCCGGCTTGAATGTGCTGCCGTATGCTGCCGCATCAAGCCAGCCATCCGCCACGGCAGTCTCAATTACAGCTCTTGACCATCTCGCTTTAGGAATATCAGAGAAAGATAGCTCCGTTTCCCTTAAAGTCGTATCGAGCTTGTTTGAAAGCATAGTCAAAAACTGCTCGCGGGTGACTGCGGCATTCGGTCGATAGGTCCCGTCAGGGAAACCGGAAACAACTTCAGCTTCTACAAGCTTTTCTACCGCTTCCCTCGCCCAATGCACATTCATATCAGGAAATAAGCTTCCTGAGGAGCGCTTCACTTCAATATCGAATAAGCCTAGTTCATTCCCGTTGTCGATCACTGCTACTTGAAGATCATTAGTGATACTGCTCACGCTAGACTTATCACCCGCCAAATCAATCCGCCATTTCATGTTGCCTGCCGTATCGTAAGACGCCACAGAATGGCGGCTTCTAGCATTTATTGCATTCTCCTTTAATGTGAAAAGCCATTCATTCTGCGTTTGGTTGATCGCTTCCGGATAATCTTTCATGTTCAACAGTTGAACCTCTTTCTCTTCCTCGGACAGGCCTCCGGCTACACTTTGTTTGAACATAACTAGTTTGTTTTTGCTTAAAAAAGGTTCAGCCTGTGAATACAGTTTAAAATTGTTTTTCCATTTCAGCTTGCCATCCGAGTCTACCGCGCTCACGGTTCCTTCCGAGCTAGCGACGGCAATTGTTCCATCTTGAAGCAGTTGTGGCTTGTAGAACGCTGAATTCGCATGTCCAAGATCGTATTTCCAGCGAATATTGCCGGACGAAGCATCAATTGCATATAGCGTGCCTAGAAAACGAATGCTAATCATTCCCGTCGAATAGGCAGAAACCTCGCCAACCGCTTCGCTGTTCTTCGTAACGACGTAAACTGTGTCTTCCTTGGTGTTCAGAACAGGTTCATCATGCGCAATTTCTCCAACCAAAGAAGTTGTCCACCTCAAAGCATCCGCTTTATTTACCGCTTGCAGCTTGCTGCTTTCCCCTCTCGACGTTCGGGTAGACGTACTTATACTGAATCCTGTATACCTATTTCCAGAGCGATCCCAGCCGAGCAGCGTACTGTAATGACCTAACGCAGTATTTTGATTAAGCATTTGTTTGCCGCTAGCGAGATCAAAAGAAATAAGCTGACCTGTATTCGTCCCCAAATAAAGTCGTTCATCAGGACCAAGCACCGGCTTCTTGCTCATTAGCTGATTCAAATTATGCTGCCATTGGATATTTCCAGCCGAGTTGACCGCTGCGATTTTACCTTGAGTGCTTAGCGCATAAACCGAACCGTCTGCTGATAGAACTGGCGCTAAATAACTTTCGTTCTTACTTGTTTCAAGCGCCGGCAATACGTATGACCAACTTTTTTGTAGCATGGCGCTATAGGTTATTTGCGGCTTCTCTATGTTCGGCCGCCTAATCACCGTTACTTTAATGGTCGTTTTTATATTTTGGTATTCAGCAGTCACTTCTACCTCACCTGGCGCAACGGCATGAAATCCGGATTTTCCGAAATAGGCGATTTTTTCGTCGCTTGTTCGATAGACTACACCTGTTGGATTCGATTGTTCTTTTCCGTCTGCATATTTTGCACTTGCTTGTAGAGAGATGCTTGTTCCCGCTTCATACTGTGTGAATGTATTTCCGAATGATAAGGAGACAACCTCACGCTCATTCTTTATATTTTTTAACTCCAGTGCAATGATCCGTCCGCTGCTCGTCCCCATATAAATTCGGTTCTGATCGATGTACGCGAGATGAAAGGTAGAACTGACATCAAACTCCCTCGTTGTATTCATCTTCAAGTCTGATAAAATAAGTTTATTATAGCCGTCAAATAACGCCATTCCATTGTCCAACCATACAACTGGATTTTCATATTTTCTGACCGTAGAAGAAACAAGATTCCCATCTTGGCTGAACCGGTGAAGCTCGAGTTTATAGAGATCGCTCCGCTCAGACGAACCATCCCCAGATACATAACGATAAAGCATGCTATAGAATAAGAGTGAGCCGTCCTTTTCAAGATGCATGGCTGTTCCATGCTCATTTAAATCCGATCGCTCATTAAGCTGCTGTTTCCAAATGAGCCTACCTGACGAATCAAACTTAGAAACAACGGCATCCCGTGTAACGATGTAAGCATTTTTCTGCTCATCAAATAAAATAGGCGCTTCCGTCCTCCCCGTTAAAGAATAAGTCCGTCTCACCGTTCCCTCGCCTATTACTTTCACTTCGGATGGCTGCCTAGATCGAACGTAGAATGGCATTTGGGATTGGCTTCCGACATCCGCAGGCTGGATAAACACCATCATATTCCCCTCTGCGTCTACGTCGGGATTCAGATAGGAGGAACTGCTGTTCAAATTTACCTTCCAGCGTGATGAACCATTTGTATTCAATTCCTCAGCGTAAATAGCGTGCTCAGGAATGTGTTTATCATCGACCTTTTTTATTGACATTTTATGCGACGTTACGTAAATCTTATCTTCACTTGCGCCTTTATATTTCACCAAACCAGTAACATCGGTCCGCTCGAGTGCTTTCGTTCCATCCAACCGAATGCCCAGCACGGAACGGCTATCTTGGATATAGATCAACCCGTTACGCTGCAATACTACCTTATCTAAGCGCGGAGAGGTCGTTTCATATTCCCATTTCTTCGTTCCATCCGCTTGAAAAGCATATAGGTTTCCGCCTGAGCTTACATAAATGATTCCGTCAGTCCCTAGCAGGACTTGGCCTTTTTCATTTGAATATTGTTCGCTCAATGGCCTAACCGCTGCCGTCCAAATAACCTTGCCCTCAGGGCTTAATGCATGAAATTGTCCCTTTTTCGATAAGACGTACACCGTCCCGTCAACCCCGACAAGCGGTACTGCCCCTACTCCGCCTTCCACGTTCACAGCCCATCGCTCCGCCAAATACGAACCGCTCGATAAGGCAGGCTCCGCTTTGGCGTACAAAGGAGCCATCCAGCTTGGAAAACAACAAACGAAAACAAGGAGTAAACAAACTACCCGTTTATTATAAGTCCTCTTCTTCAATTTAGCCTTGCCTCCCATACCTACTAATATTTCTCTATTAAAACTAGCTTCATAATAGGAGATAACGCGTTTGCTGTAAAGCATAATTACATCTTGAATCGCTAGTCTAATCAACCTCCAATACCATTCTTCCCCGCCATTTGTCGCATGAATACCCGCCTAAAGACCAGTAGCAGGAACAGACCGCGGTCCGTTACGAGAATGCAGGCCTTATTCTACAATAAGGACATAGATGAGCCGAAGGGAAAGGATGAAAGATATGAAAAAATTATTTCGATCAACGACGGATAGCAAGCTGACCGGTCTATGCGGAGGTATTGGACAGTGGCTAGGCATTGATTCTACGATCATCAGATTATTAGTTGTTATCGCCGCATTTTTCAGCTTTGGCGCAGTCATTCTGATTTACTTCCTTGCTACACTTTTTGTTCCTAAAGCCGCAAACCACGATTTTAGATTTGTTGACCACTACTAAACTAAACTAATCAGGGAGAGATGATATAATGGGAATTTTACAACGTTTGGCCAGTATGACGAAGGCGGCCGCTAATGAAATGCTAGACAAGATTGAAAACCCGGTCATGATGCTAAACCACTATTTAAGAGGTTTGGACGAAGAAATTGCAAATGCTGAGCATGAAAGCTTAAAGCAGCAGGCGCATGAGCGATTCTTGCTTGCAAAGCTGAATGAGCTGAACGATCAGGCGTCCTACTACGAAGGCAAAGCGGAACAAGCAGCATTAGAGGGTCGTGAGGCAGAGGCTCGCACTGCGCTTGAGGCTAAGCTTTTGTATTTGGAACAAAAGGAAGAAACGCAGAAGCTCATACATCTAGCCAAGCAAGCGGTGCTTGATTTGGAACTTCGTGTCGGAACATTGAAGGAAGAAAAAGCTAGACTGCAAGAAAAACGGCAAGAGCTTGTTGCAAGGCTGGAAAAAACGGCACAAACGTCTGGATATCCGTCCTCCTCCGTCCACCTTGGCAGCTCGGCTGCACGGGGGTTCGATCGAATCGAGCAGAAGCTGATGGAGCAAGAAGCGCAGCAGGAGCTTGCGAGAGGACGATATGGGCTAGACGCCCGCCAAACGGGCATCAATGAGCAAACCGAGCTCCGCAGCGCACGCGTCGACGAAGAACTAAGTCGGTTGCTTAAGAAGACTTCCGGTCAGTAATCTCATTCTATAACCCGAGCAAAGAGTGTCTCAACAGGCTAAACCAGAGCCGTCAATCCCCATAAATACATGAAAGAACCTTCAAAACCACTATAAAGTGGAATTGAAGGTTCTTTCGCTGCTTCCTATCGTACAAAGCGAATGTGAAGTATTCAAGAAAACGACTTTGGAATGCCCATTTTTACTAAAGATTAATCTTCATAGATTTCGATTTCATCTCCCTGCTTAGCCTTAGGAACCTGGAAGGAAACCGTCGTACCTTCGCCTTCCTTGCTTGTAATAAGAAGGCCTTCCCCGTACAGCGACAACAAACGTCGATGAATATTAATGAATCCGACCCCGCGTAGAGGACGCTGCTCTAATAGCAGAGAGTTAAGCTCGCTATCTTTTATACCTACACCGCTATCTGTTACCGAAATCTGCAAGTGATCGCCAAGCTGCTGAACCTTCAAGAAAACAGTCCCGCCAGCCGCCTTCTGCATAACGCCATGTCTTACGGCATTTTCGACAATGGGCTGAATGCTAAGCGGCGGGATAAAACCGGACGTGCGTTCATCCACCTCGTACACCACACGCAGCCGCTTGCCAAATCTTGCTTGCTCCAGTGCGACGTAGGAACGAACCAACTCCAGCTCTTTCTCCAGGCTGACAATCTGCTGCCGATTATGGAAATCAAAGCTGCTTCGCAAATATTTACTTAAATCCATCAATAGCTCGGTAGCCTTTTCCGGGTCGGTAGGGCAAACCGATATGATTGTATTTAGCGCGTTATATAAGAAATGAGGCTTGATTTGCGCTTGAAGGAACGCAAGCTCAGAACGAATCGCCGCTTGCACAGATTGACGCAGCTCCAGCAAAGTTCTTACCCTTGCCCGCAGGATGACACCGTCCACAGGCTTCGTCAAAAAGTCATTAATGCCTGCGCTGAAGGCTGTTTGGATATCTCCCCCAAGACTTCTGGCTGTGAGCATTAGGACAGGGAGCTCAGATAGCGCATGTCGCTCCCTGATTCGCCTGCAAAGCTCAAGCCCTGACATGCCCGGCATCATCCAATCCGTAATCACCAAATCAAAGCGGCGTTTAGCAGACAGCGCAAGAAGCGCATCCTCTCCGTTATCTACGGCAATGACGGTATAATGCTCTGTAGACAATAAATTAATGAGCACTTGCAAATTAATCGGGTCATCATCCACTACCAGCACCGTAAAATGCTGCGAATGGTTATCAGCTTCGGTGTTGCCTAGTCCTTGAGCAATTGCCGTTTGCAGCTGGTAAGGCGATTCAATCGTAGCCGCATTCCTTTTACCTGCTGCCGCTTCTGTGATGGAGGAATGACTAGCAGCTGGGAGTGTAAACGAAAAGGTAGAGCCTATGCCTGGCTCAGATTCAGCCCAAATGCTCCCGCCATTAAGCTCAACGAGTTTTTTCGTTATGTTCAAGCCAATGCCCGTTCCACTATAACCGGCTTGAATGTCAACCGTGCCTAAGCTGTTGAACGGTTTGAAAATATCATCCAGCCTGTTCAGGTGAATGCCTATACCTGTATCCACCACTCGGATGATGACCATACGATCAGCAAGCTCGGCTTGTATTCGAATATGTCCAGCATGCGTAAATTTCACAGCATTGCCAAGCAAGTTAAACAGGATCTGGCGAAGCCTCTCTTCATCGGCATCTAACAGCGGTAGATTTACCGGCCACTCCTGAATAAGCTTCACTCCTTTTTTCTCCGCCAAATGACGGATGACCTCCATGACCGATTGCGCCGCAGCAGGGAGATCAACCGCTTGACGGTTCAGCGTTAGCTGACCATTGCGCAGCGTAGAGAAATCCAAAATATCATGAATGAGATAGTTAAGCCTTCTGCCCGTCGACACGATCATGGATAGCTGTCTTGCTTGATCACTGCTAGGAGTTCCGGCTACCCCCTCCAAAAGCGATTCCGCGATGTTTACGATACCATGCAGCGGCGTTCTAAGCTCATGCGAGGTGTTAGCCATAAACTCATCCTTTAATCCATCTATCGCCACCAGCTTGCGTGAGAGATCTTCAACCTCGTTAAAAGAATTCGAGAAACGCTTAGCTAGCATGACGACTTGGACGACAACGAGAATAAGCAGCTCATAGGAGAGATAGAAGTGGCTTTCCAGCATGCCTAGTACCTGCATAATGCTCACAATAATATATACTAGAATGCTAATCGCGCTTAAGAGCAAGTAGTGCGCGTCCTTGGACCTGTTCAGCACCGCCTTAATTAGCGTATAAAACAGGACACTCACAACGAACATAGAAAGAATGACAGCAATAAAGAACCATTTTGAATACAGCATGGTAGGCAGGATGATGGAAGCCGTCAATGCGAATATCGCAGTAGCTTTACAAGCGTTCCATAACTTTTCATTAATTTCCCGCGGAACCGACACATACACATAATAAAGCAGAAACAAATGCCCAAAGGCCGAGGATATGCTCTGCAGCTTCATGATGATCCCATAGTCTAGCTCTGGAAAAATGACCGCCATCAGCTTCTCTCCGTGCGTAAGCACATAGATCAACAAAGACAAGCAGCATAAGGCTAAATAGAGCAGTGAGCGTTCCTCTCTGCGTAAATAAAATAAGAAAAGAAAAAACACAGCAAACATGGAATAGCTTACAATATTGAAAAATTCACCGAACAATCTAAACTCCCGTGTTTTTCGAAGCTCTTGCTCATCGCCGAACCAAATCGGATAAATAATTCCTCCGGAAGAATAATTGAAATTGGATACCTGCACGATTATCTCGACAACGGGTTCATTGATCGAAACAAAACCTAGATAGGGAACATTGGAGGACTTATCCGCTCGCTCCGAGTCGCCGGGAAGGCCGCTTGCGCCTGCTTCCTCTCCGTTAATGTAAATTTTATTCGCCATCCGGATATTCGTCGTTCTAATTCCATAATACTTTTCATGCTGGTCGCCTAGGTTAATATGCAGCCGATACGTGCCGAACCCTGCTGCGGCTGGCTCGCCGCTCTCGGCAATATAGGCATTCCATTGCCCCGGTACAGGAAAGAGGCCTGTTAGCTCAGGCCCCTTCGATGTGTTCGACTCCGCTTGCTTGAAATGCTGAGGCGTCAGCAGCTGATTACGATAAAATTCCCAGTCGCCATTCAGCGCTACCGACCCATCCTTACTAAAATCCCAATCAGATAAATCAAGCGTGCCCCCGCTTGAATGCGGTGCTTTGTCTTCTGCCAACTGCTGATACACATATTCGTATATCGGAAAAGCTACAACGATAAGGAAGAATACAATTATCGTCCCCCATTGTTTTTTCATCCTATCGCTGCCTCCTTGCCCATAAGCATTTGCAATTTATAATAGCTGCTTATAAAGATCGGTTGTTTGTCTTTCTGGGATAACACCAAGCTCATTAAATAGAGCTAGCTCGAATGCTTTGTAGCATTCCTTCAAAGCTAATCGGTCCTCGAGCTTGGCATATCCCGTCATTAATAACCGGCACAGCTCGTCCGAGTAAGGGAAGCTGGCTTGCGCGCTCAACAGTCGTTGTATGGCAGACCGTTCGAGCATTTCCTGCATTTCATGGCGCGCCATGCTGCAAACGAGTTGAAAGTTGCGCAGCTGGAGATTAATACGCTTTGTCTCTGCCCAATCGTAATTGTGATCCTCGAGGTAATCACCCCGATATAGGGAAGCTGCATGCTCATAATGGCTCCAATTATCTCGGGAGATATAAGGCAATTTGGATAGAGCCTGCTCAAACTCGTCAACATCCGTACGAACACCAGATGTGGCAAGTCTGTAGCTGTCATCCTCGTACTGAACCGTAAACGATACTCCCCATTCCCTAAGCAGCCATCTGATCCGCGAAACGGAATGATGCAAGTAGGTAATCGCTTTTTCATGATCCTGCTCTCGCCACAGCGTTTCGATGAGCCGATCCTTCGCAACCCAAGCCCCGTTTAGATGAAGCAAATAAGCAAACAGCTCCTGCGCTTTTTTCGTACGCCATTTCACTTTGCCGTCCAATACAGCACCGCCGCTAAGCTCAAGCCGTTTAAATAAACGCACCGAAAGCTCGTTAGCTTCCGCCTCGCTTTCAACCGGCTGCGGCTGCTTGTTCAACAGCATCGCATACTCCTCAATCCGGTTGATCGTTTTCCCGATTCTTACTGCATCCACAGGCTTCAATAAGTAATCCAGCGCATACAGCTCAAAGGCTTCTACGGCATAAGCGGAGTAGGCTGTCACATAAACGATACGAATATGCGGGTACAGCGTTTGAATACGTTCAGCTGCCTGCAATCCGTTCATCTCAGGCATGCCGATATCCAAAAAAGCAACATCGGCATCGTTACGGGCAAGATACTCGAGCCCTTCCTGAGCAGAAGTATACTTGCCGGCAATTTGTACGCGACCATCTGCTTTAAGCAAACGCTCCAAATGTACGAGTGCCGGCTCCTCATCATCTACTAATATAGCTTTTAACATGAAGCCCGCAATCCCCTCTCCGCCATTTCTTTATCAGAGAGCCTCTTGCTCTTGATGTTAGTTTAGTTGCAATAGACGGACTTGTCCGTCTGGAAATACCTGTACATGGCTGGAAGCTATAGCGATGTCTTTCGATGCCCAGAAGGCAGCTGGAACATCCGGCCAACTGGATGCTGCTTGTTCTTGCGGAATAGGACGTTTAAAGACGGCATTCAGTACACGAACAGCCTCTCCGCGAAGCAGCAGCTTATTCGGACGGAAAGTCGCGTCCGGATAACCTTGCATCATGCCTGCTTTTTGAACCGAAGCAACCTCATCCGAAGCCCAGTGACCAGCAAGATCGCTAAAGCTCGGTTTGCCACTAGTGGATGCCAGCTTATTCCAGCGAGCCGCAATAACCGCAATCTCGGCACGCGTTACGCCGTCACCAGGCCTGAAGTTGCCTTGCTTGTCTCCATTCATCATATCATGATATCTAAGCAGTGTAATAACTTCCTCTGCCCAGTGTCCGGGGTTGACATCCTGATAGGATTGCGTCTCTGCACCTTGTTCAGCTTGAGCTGTCTCTGCGAACAGCTCCTCATTCAGCTTCAGCTCTTTAGCCAAAACGGATGCAAGCTCTGCCCGTGTAATGGTTTGGTTAGGACGGAAAGTACCATCTGGATAACCGGAAATATAAGGCTCATAGCGTTTATCCTTAGTCAAGCGTACTAGAGTGAATAGACTAAACTTCGTCACTTCGAATGCATACCCGTTTACAATGCCTTTGTCATCAAATAGCAAGGTTCCTTGCTTGAGCACTTTGTCGCCATCACTGTGTTCAATATACACGGCTAGTTGTGCTGCCAGCTCCTTGGCTGCTTCACTATTGCGTGCAACTGTCAGCCCTGATAGCGGAAGAACGATACGAGTAAGACTGTCCTTGTAGTTTGTTTCAATTGTAGTCGGCAGGCCTAGAACGGCTGCCTCCCTGCCTCCAAGCATTTTCTTCAAGGAAGACTCGTTCAAGAGCCTGTCTTGCACTTGCTGCTGCGAAGCTTGCGTGCGAATCGGCACAATCCGGAAGTACAGTTCAATCCCTGTTTCCTTGATGCGGCGAATCGTTTCAGCCGATAGCGTCAACTCAGCATTTGGCGTTGTTACGATGAGGCTGATTCCGCTTTCCGACAATGCTGCAATGGCTTTGGATGGAATGTTGAGCTTAAGCTCATCAGCACGATCAGCCGCAAGATCCGTTATAACGATTCGTGCTGTTTTTTGCTGCTTTTCCGTTACCAGTTTAATAATTTCATTCGCTTTTTCAAGCGGGATATTGACGGTGTCTACTTTGACGCCAGCTATGGTCACGCTTCTCGATATCGTAACTTTGGCTATAGCAGAGCTCGAATCTCCTGCAGCTACCTCAGCATCGCGATCTGGTACAGCGGACGATGCCATCTTCACGACCTCAATGGAGTATTGTCTCGAGCTGCTTCTGTCGGCGGACTCCACGCCAATTACGATTAAATTTACACCTACGGCTAAGCCCACTATCCGTTTTTCGCCTTTTTGAGTCGGCTCTCCATTTATCGTCAGGTTTACACCTGCCGATGCCGTGTTAGCCACGATGCTTACATATGAATCTTCAATTCTTTTCTCCAGCGAATAGCTTAGCTTGCTTGAAGTGAAAGCCGGAAGCATGTTCAAGCCATCGATCTTCAGCTCGCTAAGGAACGGGGCTTCCGCAGCCGGTGCGGATTGTTTGAGTACTGCGAGCTTATAGCTTGCAATCGTACCATCCTCAGCCGTCACATCGAGTTGCACATGTTGTGCACCGTCTTTAAGCGATATAGGATAGGATGTCCCGCTGCCAAGAATCACTCCGCCGCCCGCCAAACGAATGACAGCAGTCTCGCTTGCTGATTCCGGTGTAATCTCAAAAACAGACGTTCCCTCCGGCACGATAACCTGATACTCGGTTTCATTGCCCGCAAATGCTTTCGTAAACTTGCCGCCTTTCAGCGTTAATTGCGAAAGCTGCGCATTGCTATCCTGCGCTCTCGTGACAATAACCTCATACTCTTTCGTATCCTTTCCGTTCGGGGCAGTTACTTTTATTTTAATAGCTGTTTCCCCTACGCGAACCGGAATGGATTGTGGGGTTTGTCCCATTAAGCTTGGACCGTCTCCAGCATAGACATTAATCGTTGACCCTGGCTTGTACGCTTCACCCGTAACTTGAATCGTGGATACGTCATTCTCGACGTAGACCTTGTACTCGTCATGAGCGCCATTGAAGGCTGGCTCCGTTAACAGCTCTTCCGTTCCAGCAAGCAAGGAAAGCTTTTTGAGAACAGCCACATCTGACGGCTTGCCGTGAACCTCGACGACATAGGTTTTGGTGCTGGAATCAGCTCCGGTCACCTTGACTTGGACCGAATTCACGCTATTGCCGATCGGTGCGTCAAGCTCCGTATAGCCTGCTGCATCAAGCGGCCGACCGTTCACCGTAATGAGTGAATCGCCAGCTGCTGCGACTGCATACAAGCGAACTTTTCCTTCCTCAATTACGGTTTCATAGACACCGGTGTGATCGGGATGGAATGGCTGCGATAACACGCCTTGATCAAGCTCCAGCGTTGCCAAATCAGCCGGTTTTACTTTCGACTGCTCAGCCGTTTCGGTGCCCTTTACTATATCGAACCGATATTCCGACGTATTGCCTACCTCATCTTCCGCGATAACGATAACGGTATGGACGCCACTCACGTCCCAAGCGATCGGAGCGAAATAATTGAATTTGCCCTCTGCATTGACCGGAACAGAACGGCCGTCCACCGTCAATGAAGCGCCAATCTCCGTTTGTCCTATCATCGGCAAACGACTGCCGTATACAACTTGGCCGTTTAACGGCATCCGGTCTTTGCCATTCTCCTCTAACTGACCAGCTGCATATAGGAATGGTTCCGTGCGGTCGATATACAACTTTCGGTAATCGGAACTGTAATCGCCGCGCTCGTTGACTGCTTCGATTTCAATTGTATAATCACGCTGATCAAGCGGTAATGCTTGATTAATGGCACCGTTAACCAGCTCATTCAAGTTGAAACCAACGATATTATCCGCTTGAGCCGCTTTCGTTGACACCAGCTCTCCATTTACATAAAGACTGATTTCTGCGGCTTGATCGCTCTTCGCATTCACGATCACTTGCTCTGCAGCCGTATTCACCATGAGCTCTTCTTGCTCATCATAGCTCTTATACGTGCTCGTCTTCTGCTTTGCGCCAGCTGTGTTAAATGAAAGCTCGAGCTTCGCCCGATTTGGAGCTGGCAGGAAAGTCTCAATAGAATCAGAAACGGGACTTACGATGACCTTGCCATCGAGTTCTCCCACTGCCATCACGTTAAGGGAATAGCTTTGGTCGGACTCATATCCGGAAATAATGATTTCTTGCGAGTCTCCGTCCATAGGATCCACGCCAAACGTTTCCGAAACTGGTTTGCCGTCTTTATCCTTTGAGCTGACGGTCAACTGGTAATATTCCAGTCCGTCTGCAGCAATGGTTGGGAAGCGGAGCGTAATCTCGCCATTTCCGGTAGAAGCAATCGCCAGCTGCTTCGGTTGCGGCAGCATAACGGATGCATTCAGTTCAATTGGATCCTTCGTAACAGAGAACAATGGCGCAATCCCCTCGCCGTCAGCGACCATTGACAGCCAATATTGCCCAGGCATGAACTGTTCAGGGATATCCACCGTTTGTACGCCAGACGAAGGAAGATCCTTCAGAATAACGGGACCGATCGCTTTCTCGGACAAGTCCGTAACCATTAGGCTCACTTTTGTCCCCTGCTTTGCGTTCTTTACATTCCATCTTACTTTAAAGCTGTTTATACCCGCGTCTACGGCTTCAGCTGTAAATTCACTGATTTCCGCAACCGGATCAAGCTCATACATGTTAACTTCTACAGGCTGAGAAGATTGAATCGTCCATTTCCCCGTTTGCTCTACATCAGCGCCCACGGAGAGCATGTCCTGGTCCTTCACCATCGGCATATTCGAAGTAAATGTCATATCGCCATACAATTCCTCGTTGGCTGCTTCATCCTCGAATACCGCTTCTTGCAAGACTGCATTGTAATTCTTGTCATCCTCATCCGAGAATACAAGCGGATACGCAATACCGTTCGGAGCGATGAGCTGCGTATCCCGAGCGCCACCCGTCACCATAAACATATAACGGCCGGCTTTATCGATTGCAACGCTCGTGGAGTAATCAGCGCTGCCTTCTGAGAAGAACGGTATTAAGCTATCGTACTTCACCGTGCTCGTGAACACGCGCACCGTCACAAAGTCGCTATCACGAACGGTCCATAAACCCGATTCCTCGTATGTGGCATCAATCAAAATCGTCCATTTCTTTTTGTCTGCTTCATAATGCGCATTCCAATTGGATTCCCCACGGTCTGCCTGCAGCGGATAAATCGTACCGTCAGGGCGATACAAAACTGCCGTTTCCTCAGCTTCCTCCAACTCTACCAAAGCTTGACCTTCCTCCAGCTTCAGTTCCGTTTGCACTTGGCCGTTAGCCTTCCAGGCTTTGAGCTCTTCAAGCGTCGTCTTTTCTCCCAGCGTATAAGTCTTAGCTTGTATACTCTCGCCAGCATCAAGAAGCCACTCTCCCGGCTGGGCAACGTCAATCATTACGTTCAGCTTGCCGCTTAGCGGATCTACGAAGCTGTTCCAGCTTGATTTCGACGACTCACTGACCAGCGCATACTCGCGACCGTCTGGTTTATATATCTTCAGATCGCCTTTCGGCTGCTCAAGCTCTATTAGCGTCAAGCCTCGTTTCATGATATCAACCGCATTCAATTTCAGTTCAGAGGCTGCTGCCCATCTTTCTGCCAACTCATTCAACGTCAATGATTGGTTCGAGAATGTTAGCTCGTAAAGCTCGATCTGCTGTGACTCTGAAGCGATCAGCTTCCAAGATTCGTTCGCATTCAGATTAAGCCTTATATACGTCTTACCTTCTTCTTCACGATATACCGCGTCAATAAGTCCATTAGAGGTACTCGGTTTATCTGTATAATTTAAAGCAGCAGACGTTCCTAGCGGACGAATAAGCTTAACGTCCTCCTGCTTGCCATCCAGCATGAGCAAAGCTTCATAATGATGATCAGCTTTCCATGCATATTGAATCTGATTCCCCGCCGTAAAGCTCGCTTCAGGCGTATTCTCGCGCAGCACTCCCGTAAACTGGCCTAACGCGATACGGCCAACTGCTGACGTATCCACGCCAGTCTCACCCTGCTGAAGCACATCGCTTGCCAGCCTCAAGAAGTAGCCGTTATCGCCGGTGAGCAGCGGATTTGTAAGCGGCGTAAAGGACGTATTCGCAAAAACATTGGAGAACAGCATCACGCCTCCGCCGATCTTGGCCATCGAACGTCCAGTCGGCTTCACCATGTTCCGTTTCATCCGTTCAATTTCTCTTTTCATGTCACTGCTGGCACCTAAACTGAAATCGAAGCTGTTCGGCGTAAACATGTATTTAGCCGATCCGCCGAACCAGCCTGAGCCGACCGATCCGAATATCTCCTTGTTATTCACGCCAACGTCGATCCCGCCAAAGGATTTCCCGCCTATAACGGATACCCATCTTGGAATTTGTACGCGTGCGCTTACGAAGCCCGCATAACCGCTATTGGCAAAATATTGCGCGAACACTTGTCCGACTACGACGTCAACCAAGTTCAGATTCGCATCGAAACGGAAGCCCGGGCTGCTGTATTCCTTAAAGCCTGCTGCATTCCAGATCGTCATGAAATCCAGATTGGCGACAGGGACCCAATAAACCGCAAGCTCGCCCGAAGCCTCGAAGTGGTAACGGGAAAGACCTACACTCAAATTGTTACCATTCACCATGTTGTAGCCTTTGATTTCCGGCATGATTGCATCGGAAACGCCGCCGAACGCTTTTAGCGTAAACGGTACCTCGTTCTGGCTCGCTAGACCGGAGAAGCCTCCGCCAAGCCTAGTAATTTGAGCGCCCGTAGAGCCCAGCTTGATTTTGCGGCGAACGCCAAAGCTCAATGAATCCAGCTTGCCGCGCTTGAACAAAATATCAGCTTCAAAGCCAACCTTCTGTTTGCGCAAATCAAATGAGCCGCCCGCTCCATAAAGTGGTACGCGCGTGTCCAAACGGAAGCGCAGCTCAGCGCCTTCCAAAGGTCCCGTCTCGAACTGGCCTTCTACGTTGAACGTTCCTGCAAAATCAAATCGGTCACGCCTGAACTGAAGCGCTTCTATCTCCGAATCGCCTTTAATATTGGTTGTGCCCGCGGTGAAATTAACTTTAATATCGCCGCCCAGCCTTACTCCGCCATTCACAAAAGTGATCATAGTCAGGTTAACTGGCAGGTTTAAGCTTAAATAATCGGTTCCGCTCATATTTCCAGCAACCTCAATGGCGAACTCATCTGAATTGAATTCAAATTCGCCGAGGAACAACGTATACATGATACCAGCTGTTTCAACGTATAGGCGTCCGAAGCCCTCTACGTAAGTTACCTCACCTGTTTTATCAATCGTAAGGCTTGTACCTTTGAATTTGATATATTCGTTCAGCATGATGACCTGATCAGGCTTGTTCAGCTCGAATACGCCAAGCTTGTCAGGTTTTTCTGTGAAAGGACCTCTAATAATCATTTGCTGGATGTCTTCGTTATCCGCATCCGTGCTCGGAATTGCAATTTCATTGTAGTCGCGCGGCTCATAAACGCCAGTTGACGTGATAAGCAATGAATCTGGAATAATAAAATCATTATAGAAATCATGATTGAGCTCTAGATCATATTTGCCATCAGGCAAGTCTTCTGTCCAGTTTAGCTCCAGCTCCACGTTGTTGCGCACATTGGTCGTGAGCGGATATAAGATGCCGTTCTTGCCCTTCAGCGCATAATGAATTTGGTCGGCCGGCTTGCGCCATAGGTTCGTAATGCCATCGCCAACGACGACGATCCGCTTCTTGTCCTTCGCGTGCAGCACCGACGGCGATGAGCGGTCATAGCGCAGATCCGGCACCACCATCGCGGGATCCTCATAGAACTTGAATGTGGAAATCGTGCTGTAAGCCGTGCCTACAGGGTTCTTAGCATAGACACGCGCTTCATAGTCAACCTGCCATTTCAAGCCGTTGATTTCAAAAGAAATCGCGCCAGCTTCCGTGTCGTTATGAAGCTTTTTCTCCCATGCCGTCTCGCCTACCTCGCGATACTCGATACCGATTTCAGTCATGGCCTTGCCCTTTATTTCAGAGGTGAATTTCACCATGTCCTTCGTTTTATCTACCTTATTCATCAGAATGACCGGAGAGCCGGTAATGCTTGCAATCGGCAGCACAGGAAGCTCGTTTCCGAAGGTAAAGGTCTCATTCGTTAAGCCGCCCCATTCGTGAAAGCCGCCAAATAGAACAAATTGGTTGCCGTCAAAGGCCATGCTCATGTAGGTTCCTGAGCCAGGGCCATCTTTAATGCCGCCTCCAGGGCCCTTTGAAGTCCCCGTCCATGTAGACCAAGCCGTTCCGTCCCAGCCAAATGCGGCTTTATTGCCGTTAGCATCCGCGCTTTGGGCTACAGGACGGGTTTTGCTTGGGTTAACGGATTGGTCGTAACCATTAATCCAGTCAAATTCGCCGCCGTAGAACACGACTCGGCGTCCGTCATAGGCCATCGCTTGACCCCAGCGTCCCCAATCGAGTGCTTCAACCGTCGGAGCGCTGTCATCCCACGTCGTTCCGTCCCAGCTCCAAAGCTTATTGGAATTGATTTGGTAGCTTGTACCGCGCACTTCTTCACCTATATTACCGCCGTACAGCACAGCATGCTTGCCATCATACGCCATCGTTGCCGAGTGCGTGGCAGGCGGGCTTTGGTCCGGTGTCTTCTCTTCCCACGCCGTACCGTCAAATACCCATGTATCCGCAAGGCGGGTTTTCGTTGATCCGCTCAGCTGATAGCCGCCAAATAGAACGAGGTTCTCACCGTCATAGGCTAATGCAGCGCCAGCGCGCGCTGGCGGTGTCGATATAGCAAGCGGCTGCCATTGCAGGCTGTCACCCTTCCACACCCACATATCGTTCAATACGCCGGAAGCGCCCTCGCCTCCGAACATAACCACTTGCTCTAATCCAGGATCATAAGCAATTGCCGCTCCTTTACGGGCAGCAAGTCCCCCTGGAACGCTGGAGTCGGCAAGCTTCTGCCATTTCTTCTCCGCGCCGTCCCACAGGAAGTTATCTTTCAGCAGTCCGGATACGCCTTGTCCCCCGAACATGACGACCTTGCCATTCTTCTCGTCAAAAGCCATTGCCGCTCCCTTTCGAGCGCTTGGCATAATGTTGCTGATCACTTTCTCCCAAGAGTAATCTTGGAGCTTGTCGACAGGCGCCGGCGGCGTCTCCGGCTCGTAAGTCGAGTCGGTCGGCGTCGTGTCAGCCGGTGGCGTCACGTCAGCCGGCTCAGCATATACTTGCTGCTCAGACCTGCTTGGAAACGCAGGATAAACCTGAACGAACAATACTACTGCAAGCAGCATGCTGATCATTCTGACAAATTTCTTGTATTTCATGATTATTACCCTCCCAATTGCTCTATCTTCGATGTTTTAACACTATTAACCAGTATAGTAGCTGGCTCTATACATGTTCTAAACATTAACGAAGAGCGAATTAGGCTGGTAATACGCAGCTTTATGCGTTCATATCCCCATTTCTAAGAGGTGCAGCAAAAAAAACAGGCAGCCTTATTATCCCAAATCCAATAAGGCTGCCTGCTAGGCGCTGTATTCTATTCCATTACACTCCATTTTATTCAAGCACTATGGCCATATCACGCCACTAATCTCTCTCGCGCTTAAGCTTCTCGAGCATGGGCAGGAGTTCAGGATTGGCGGGAGGGTCCTGTAAAGCAAGGCTTCGCAGCGCTTCAACCGCAATGTGAAGCACGGCATAATTACGATACCAGCGATTATCCGAAGAAACGACATACCAAGGCGCCGACTTGCTGCATTTCTCGAACAGCTCCTCGTAAAGCTCCCCGTACTGCTTCCAAGCCTTGCGTTCGCTCACATCTGCAGGATCGAATTTCCAGTTTTTGCTTGGATCCTCAATTCTGCTAATCAGCTTCTCCAGCTGAAACTGCTTGGAAATGTGCAAAAAGATTTTAACCACCTTCACACCGCTGTCTGCCAGTAACGTTTCGAAATGATTGATATGCTTAAATCGCTTTTTGGCCTGCTCTTCGGACACCTCGCCATGCACTCTCGTAATCAGCACATCCTCGTAATAGGAACGGTTAAAAACCGCAATCTGCCCAAGCTCCGGAACCGCGCGATGCGCCCGCCACAAAAAATCATGCCGAGCCTCCTCCTCCGTTGGCTTCTTAAAGCTATACGCGGATATGCCTTGCGGATGCAGCCCGGCGAATACCTTTTTGATCACGCCATCCTTGCCGCTGCAATCCATTCCTTGAAAGATAAACAGCACGGCGTGCTTTTTGCCGGCAATGAGCTTCTTCTGAAGCTCCTCGAGCTCCTGCTCAAGCGCAGCCGTTTCCGCCATAACATCTTCTTTATGCTGAAACCGCCCCGTATCCTTGGGATCGATGCTCGATAAGTGAATCTTCTTCTTTTCGATCAGCTTGTAGCTCTTCGCCATTTCCTCACTCCCCCTCCTGTTCACTATCTACTTATTTGTATCCCTGCTGCGCTGCTCCTAAACAAATAACCGACAGCTGCTCTTGCGCAGCATAACGAAAATCCGCAAAATACGGAAGCCCATACGAACGCAGGCAAATAAGCTGCTTGGCTCAAGCTTGCGGCGTCGCCAGCCATGGCAGGATCAGTGACGGCAAGGAAAAGGACAACAAACGGACTAACAATCGACTCGACTAAGCATATAAAGGCGATAAGCAAATAATAACCTTTGCGAAGCCAGACCGGCGCAGCGAATAGGACCAAAGCCGTTAACGCAGCAAAGCCACCGCTCCATGCCATCCCATATCCGTTGCGTATAAACAGAGCAAGCGCCATTCCCGCAGCCAGCGCGATACACGCTAATCCGATACGATGCTGCCCACGGGCATGCAGGTAGAAGAGAAGCAGCGCCAACATAGAAGCCCCCATGTAGCCTGCTAGCGCAATCGGAATCGACATCCAATTGTCCGTATAAGACGTATAGGTTACCCCGCTTTGATCGGCGTACAAATGAATATGCATAACGCTGCCTTTAAGCAGCAATGCTGCAATGGCATGCGCAAGCTCGTGGACCAGCGTATTTACATTTCGGAAAAAATCGGAGAACGGAATGAATCTCGTTAAAAAAGCAACAACGATACAAATGACCGCCATTCTTAGCCAAGAAAGCATCTGATGCTAACCTCCAATCCACTGTCTGTATTCTACCTGTTCATACGCATCAAAAAGATTTATTTTTCAAATGCTTATTAATGGGGTAATAGAAAGGATAATCACGAGAGGAGAGATACTATGGGACATTATATTGAGGTTGAACGAAAAGTAAAGTTATACGTTGAGGATATCGGCAGCGGCACTCCGGTAATTTTTTTGCATGGCTGGCCGCTGAGCAGCCGCATGTTCGAAGCTCAGTTCACCCTGCTTTCCGAGCAGGGCTACCGCTGTATCGGCATTGACCAGCGAGGCTTCGGCAAATCCAGTGCGCCTGCAGCCGGCTACGACTATGATAGGCTTGYCGATGACGTGAAGGCGGTCATTGAGTATTTGCGGCTGGAGCATGCTTATTTGATTGGCTTCTCGGTAGGCGGAGCCATCGCAGCCCGTTATATGGCACGGCACGGAGGCTACGGCATCCAAAAGCTAGCACTGCTTGGCGCCGCAGCTCCCTCCTTCACGCAGCGGGAGGATTATCCGCACGGCATGAAGAAAGAAGAAGCCGATGCGCAGATCGCTGCCGCCAAAAAAGACCGTCCGCAGATGCTTCGTGACTTCGGCGAGCTCTTTCTAGCTAATACCGCGTCCAATCCGATATCCGAGCCCTTCAAGGATTGGCTGCAGCAGCTGGGCCTAGAGGCCTCTGCTTGGGGAACGGTACGTACGTTCGAATCGCTGCGTGATGAGGACTTAAGATCAGATATCTTGCAGATAAAAGCGGCTACGACAATCTTCCAGGGCGCGCTGGACCAAATCTGCCCGCCGGAATTCGCGAAGCAGCTGCTGAACGGAATCGACGGCTCGACGCTCGTCACATTCGAGCAAAGCGGCCATGGCATGCTCTACGACGAGCCAGCTAGATTCAATCAAGAGCTGCTTGCGTTTTTGCAATAAAAGCAAAGAGGAGCCGGTCTTACGGCTCCTCTTCCTTTGCTATTGCGAGCAGCAATCAATCCTCAGCCAGATCACTGTAATATTTGTTCAACAAGAAGTGGAAACGCTGAAAGTCGCCAGACAGCACTTTGATTTTTCTTTTAATCCGCAATTTCCGCTTCTGGTCTTTTTCCTCCAGCTGAAATTGATCGATATTTTTATCCAGCTTCTCCCGAAGCGTTAAGATGATGCCAATCGCGATATGCGATCGTGCCATATCCTGCAGGTCCGCAGCAAGCGCCTCGCCAAGATGATCCATCGTCTGCTTCGGCCTTTGCAGTGCTTTCTTGATCGGAAGCTGTTCCGGCGTGAAGTCCTCCCGGTAATCCTGACCCGGGACCTGCTCCCAGAATGCCTGCCACTGCTCGAGCTGTCCAACCTCATATAATAAATATTTATGAAAGCCGCATAACCATGCCGTACAGCTCGTATTCCGCAGCTGACACCCTACCCCATCCGAGAGGTTCCGGCAATCCCTGCAGCATGAACCGCTGTTCGCAATACAAACCTTGCAAATATGATCGGCCCCCCAAGCTTGAAGCGTCAGCATCCCGTTATCAATAATCGAAATCCGGCTCATGAGCGCGGACGGTCCTGCCGCCGGGCCTGTCTTCCTATCCGTTACAGGACCTGGCATGCTAAGACCTCCTTGTCCGTTCCATTTGGTAAAAAATCCTGTCCGTATTTGCCTGTTAGTTGAAGTATACTCCAGCTTTGCGCAATAGACAATTATGATGTGCGGGAACGAGCATAATCAAAACCATTCCAAAACCTACAAAGCAAAAAGGCTGTTCTTCAATCATTTAAGATCCAAGAACAGCCTTTGCATCGTGTCATGCATACCTTTGCCTGCGTTTCAAGCCGTCTTACGCTACCATGCGTTTACGCCCAGCTTGTCAWTCGTCTCACGGATGAAAGCAGGCTCGTCTGCAGGTGTTCGCGAGGTAATGAGGTTCCGGTCGACAACGACCTCTTTATCCACAAAATGCCCGCCCGCGGCTTCTATTTCCGCCGACAATTCGGGATAGGCAGTAAGAGTTCGGCCTTTGAGAAGACCTGCTGCCTCCAATAGTTGCGGTCCATGGCATATGGCCGATATCGTCGTTCCTGCTTGGTCCGCTTTTTTGATGAATGCCTGCACGGCAGCGTTATCCTTCAAATGGGACGGAGACTTCCCGCCTGGAATAATAATCGCAGCGTAATCATCCGCATTCGCTTCCTCAATGCCCAAATGCGAGGTATACGTGATTGTCCCCTTCTTGCCTGTCAGCTCCTCGTTGCCGTTCAAGCTAATAATAACGGCCTCATGGCCATTTTTCACCATTTCATCAAAGGGATTCTTCATCTCAGAATCTTCAAAATCATTAGCCAGCAAAAAAGCCACTTTCTTAGCCTGCGTCATCCTTGCACGCTCCCTTCCATATTTCTACCATAATGTACTATACCCGAAATGGCAGCATTTGAAGCATGTCGATCAGGCTTGCAGCTGCGCCAATATTTGCGGATCCTTGAGCTTCTCATCCTGCGCCAGCAGAACGATTTTGGACAAAATCTCCGCCGTCTTCGGGTCTTCATCCATGAATGGCAGGAATACGCGGCCGCGATGCTGAGAATGAACAGGTATAATCGCAAGCGCTCCTTTGGCCAGCTTATGTACGACTCCGCTCCCCAGATGTATGCTGTATTCGCCCAGCTTGCCGTCGATCAAAACATGCTTGCCCTCGAAGCGGACATTGTCGATCTTAAGCAAGCGCAGCGACTCTCTTACAATGGCGAGGCGCATATCTATCGTGGTAAGGCTGGCTTCCGGATCGACACCGCCGACATGCGCCACGCTGACGACCAGATCAATATCACGCATGACCTCGGAGAATACAAGACTCGGAACCTCTGAAATATCCAGTCCTTTCAACGAATGTCGATGAAAAAATTGGACGGTTTCAAGCGTTGGGCTCTCGATATCCGAAGGAGAAAACCAATCGGCAAGCGCATAAATACTCGCAATGACATTTTCCTTGTAATAAACCTTCTGCAAGCCCTCTTCATAGCTGATCGTCCACTTGCGGCTTTTCAGCAGGCTTACCGTTTTGCGAGGCTGTACCTGATGGCCTGCATATCGACGGGACAGCGAGCCGCCTGCCAGCTCATCGGCATTCGGCAAATACAGCTCTCTGAATACTTGCTTAAACGGCTGCACGGCCTGTCGATCGAACAAATCCTTCTGGAATAAGCTCCACTCGCCGCTTGCGTATAGATCTAGCGGATGCGCGATGCTCAGCTGGTCCGTTTCTTCCAGCACATGCCAGGCCCCCAGAGCATCAATGAGCTTCCCTTCGCTGTAATATCCAAGCTTTCCATTAGCCTTAAAAACCAGGTCGCGAACTAATGGAGCAAGAACCGGATTGCGAAACAGCATGCCGAGCTCCTGAACCGTAAAGCCGCTACCGCTTGCCATCGAGCGTTCTAACTCCGTACGCGCGCGTCTATACTGGTCAGTCAACTCGGTTTTCGTTTCTTTAAGTGCCGCGATATAGGCGTGCTTCTTGTAAGAGGCTGGCACCGACTTCAACGCCTTGCCTTGCTTAATCACGTGAATCTCCGTTTTGCCGGACTCATCAATCGTCAGCTGCGCGGAGATCCCATCATCCAGCTCATGCGGTTCGAAATAAGGAAGAAGCTCATCCAGCTTCCTGCCCTCCATATCCCATGTCAAGCGTATGACATCGGCGTAGCCACCATTGCGCGCAAGATTGTCAAGCGCAATGCTCGACGCCTTCTCCTCGCTTGCCCTTCGCTGTGCTCCAAAAGCTTTGCTTTCCTTCAAAAAGCGTTGAATAAATGAATATCGCTCCAGCACTTCCCCAGCCTTCTCTTTCTCTCCGCCCCAAGGGAGCAGGCTGTAGCTGAGCAGCAAATCCTTATTCCGCTTCTCTATGATCGATGCCTGAAGCTCGCTTGCGTTCAGCTTGCCGAGAACCGCGTCCGCAAACAGCTGAGAGCGACGATGGTTCGCTCCCGCCGATATATATTTCGCACATTGGTACAGCAGGCGAAACCGTTCCTCGCCAAGCTCGTCATAGGCTTGCCTGAACCATTCGATGTCAAAGGCGCCATCGTTGAAATCCTGCGGCTCTATCGGCGAGTAATGGGCAACGACCGTCTCCTTCTCCGCGGAGAACGATTCATTGATATGCGCATGGAAATACCAAGCAGCGCTGCGCAGGCCGTCCCAGCCCAAATAATCGGAGATAAGGTCCACCCACTGCGGCGCATACATGGCGGCCTCGAGCAGCCTGATCTCCGAAATGTTCTTTTGGAGCAGCTGTTCCCGCAGCAGCGCAGCATCCTCGTTGGCTCCGGGGGAGCAAGCCTTGAGCAGGTGGCAAAAGGTTTCCTTCCGCGTAATGTCCTTGCCGTATCCGTAAATATAACCGCGGACGAAGGACTCTTTGTCCAGCCCTTCAAGAATCGCAATAAAGGTGCGAATACCTTCGATATGCATGATGCCCATCGCTAAGTGCGTCACCTCGGTTGCCAATTCCCCACGGCTAAGCTCCAGCTCCAAAATGCGCTGCACGACCGTATCTTTGATGGCAGCGAGCTGCGGATAGGTTTCGATCAGCTTGCGCTTCGGGTGTGTCAGCTGCCTAATATGCGTGGCGCTGTGCGGCCTCGACAGCAGCTCCTTATACAGCTCATTCTCATCGATCACGCCTAAGCTGAACGCGCGCGCGAAATCCTTCGTATCAAGCAGCTGCTGCTCGAACCCAAACCTCTCATACAAGGGATATATGGTTCGAATCCATTCGACGAACGATTCATCATCGCGGCTATTGGAACGAAGCATCCGATTCCAGAACCCCGTGAACAAATCAAGCAGCCGGCTCTCCTCTTTGGCACACTCAAACGGGAAACAGCTGATGATCAAGCTAAGGAAATGCCTTGACGTTTCGAACTGCTCTTTCCCGCGGCTGTCTTCGACGTATGCGTTGATGATCCGATAAACCTGCGAGCTATAGGGCAAGCTCTCGCCTAGCAGATGTACCTCGCGCATGAGATCAAGCGGATAGAGCTGGTCAAGCAGCTCTTTTCTCCAGCCCTCGGCAGGCTTATAATGCGCTGACTCCCAATGCTCCAGCTCACCGGCAGCATAGCTGTAAAGCTTATATTCGATGCGCAGGAATTGAAATTGAAGCAGCTCCCCGGGACCGAACCCGCTGCTATCCAAATAGTCCGACCACAAGCTTGCGAGCGGATAACGCTCCAGCTCCGGCGTAGCATCATCCGGCTCATATCTCCAATTCATCTTCGTCAGCTGCGCCCCTACCAGCAGCGTCTGCTTCGCGCCTGAATAGTCAGTCGCTTCATATTCATGCTCCCGATGCAGATGAATGAGATCCGCCAAACCTCTCACAAAGCCGCTGATCTGCTCGATGGTCAAAGTGAAATAACGTTTGCCATCTGCCAATGCGGAGAGCGGCAGTTGAGCTTTGCCCGCGAGCTCCTCCTGCACAAGCAACGGATCAAATAAGCCCAACCCGGCGCTGAGCGTATATGCCGTCTGCTGCTTCAGCTTGGCGATGAGCAGCCGCTCTTTTTCAGTAGGCTCCTCCATTAAATCGACTTCATCCTTCATCGCGCTTGAGAGCTCTGCCAATCTTGGCTCTTCCTTCATCTCTGTCAGCAGCTCCAGCGCTGCCAAGCGCTGCAGCTCATTCCGGCTTTGCAGCAGAAGCTCCAGCACGGCTGTCAACTGATTCGGGGCTTGCTTCAGAAGCAATCCGATTGCCGCCTGCCTGAGCGTTCCCGTTTTCAGCTTGAGCAGCGAGGCTACCGCTGCGAGCTCATCCTCGCTCAACGCAAGCTCCGAAGCCTTATGTATGGCGATTTCACGGTTGCTCATGCTTTTATCTGCAAGGGAAGCCAGCAGAAAAGCGCGCTGAGCCGAATCAGACGGATCGGATATAAAAAATCGAAGCAGCTCGCCTCTCATATCAGAGCTCAGCTTATCCTTGATGGCGATAATATCGGCAATCCATTCCCTATCCATATCGTAGGCGGCCAAATACAGCAGCTTGCGGACAACCATATCGGCTGTGAACGAGTAGCTGACCCACGGAAACACCTTTGATCGTTCTTCACTATCCGCTGCAGCCACGCTGGCAAGCATTGCCTTAAACTGCTCGTACTGCCGCTCTCTCACCGTTTTGTCTTCAAGCAGTACGGATCTCCTAAATACAAGGCGCCTGTATGCACCCTGCGAGTCGCTTTCCCACTCAAATGAATAGTCGAAAGTGTAATTCTGCAGCACCCAATACTGCACTTCCTTATGCGGCTCACCGAGCCAGTCCTGCGCGATCAGAAAGCGGATATCTTCGTTCTGGGATTGTACGAGCATATATTGTGCCACAATTTGCCGAAAAGGCTCTTCTCTCGCCATAATCAGGCTGATCTGCTCGTATAGCTGTTTCTCCTCGAGCACGGCTGTCGCCCATAAACTCATGAACAGCATATTCACGTCATGGCTCGCCAAGCCTTCCCGCAATGCAGCGGGATCAGTCAGGCATTGCGCGGCATAATCTATATTTTGCCTAGCTACCCGTGCATTCGAGGCTTCGAGCGCTAGGCCCGTCCATACGTCCAACGCCCGAATAACGGAGCTATAGCGGATCAGATCATGCTCCGTTATAACCTTCATCATGTCGGTCATCGCTTCGATCGTTCCCTCGTCCATCGCTTCTACAATGCTTTGCCGCAGGCCCTCCTGCAGCCTCGCTGCAACTAGAAGCTCGCCAATCATGCGATAAGCATCTCGGTTATGGCTGAGGAAGATTCCCGATATCATCGCTCGGGACAATAACGCGGTATTGTTATCGCCATATATGACATCCTTTAAAGCTTCCATGACCGCATCATCTCCAGCGTCAATGGCATATGCGACCATATCTGCTATCGCCATTGCCGGGAATTGGTACTCATTCTCTGAGAGGTAACCCGGAATCGCCAAATAATCCGTAACCGAAAAATGCCTAGCCTGCAAATAAAACAAGGAAATAAGCTTGGTCAGCAGCCGATCCACATGGAGCCGCTGTTCCTTGGTACGAAACGGCCTGCGCGCATAGCCGGTGCTGTACGGATATTCGATGGCGTGTTCCGATATATAGCGAAATACACGGCCGTACGGAGCATCCAGCAACTTTTCCATAATAACCGCAAGCGGCTCGAACAACGGCTGTTCTTCTCCTGACGCCAGTATAAGCAGCTGTTCTTTAATCTCAGCGCTAATCTCATAATCGTTGTATCCCCGTTCGCCTAACCGGACAAGCAGCAGCGCGAGCCGCTGGTGTGCATCGGAGAGCGGTATTACTGCTGCCTTGTCATTCATTTGTTGAAAATAGAGCTTTTGCTCTGCACGATCCATCCAATCTGCCTCCTCGTTGTTTTTCTAACGCAATCCCCCCGAAAGCATCGTAAAGCGAATGAATGCCAGCTCGTCCCCGCCTTGGAGAGCAATCGGCATATCCAGCTGATCTGCTTCATTCCCATTAATAAACACGCGATACAAACCGTCCTCGAAAGCGAGTAGCGCGGTAGAAACGGCCTCTTCCTCGCCTTTTTCCTTCTCGTTGTATAAGGCCCCGAAACTAACCTTCCCCCCGTTGCCTTGCCGCGTAATATCAGTCTGGGTCAAGTAGGAAACGAGCGGCACTTGCGTCTCCCGCTTGTTAAACGATTGGACACCCGAGATAACGACAGCTTCAATTAATGCTCTCAAGGTTGGCGGCGATTCCGCAAGCGGCCACGCCAGACGGTCGAGATGATTTTTTTTCCTCCCTAAGCTTTTAACCGTTATGAACACATTTAACACAGCTGCACCTCCAGCTAGTGAAATAATCGACTATGCTTATCGTACCATAATAAGGAATTTCGTTCCCATGCATGGACAATGACAGAATTCCAACCGATAGAAAGAATCAAGAAGAAACGGCATCGCCGTCCTCTGCAAGAGGAGAGTGTCCATTTCTTGTAGAAATAGAAGAATACTTGATCGCGTGAAACATATACAGTCTTATATTTTAAAAAAGCTGCTGCGAGGCGCTTTTCATCACCGTTCACAGCAGCTGTTTCTTCATTGGAAAAAATGGCCGATCGTATTTGACTGTTCCCATTCAGCGGGCATAGCCAGCCGGGATCCGTTCAAGCAAGCTTGATCCGTACACATCGTTCATGGCCAGCTCAGGCATATGAATATAACCGATATAGCATCCACATTTTTTCATCCCGCAGGGACGTTCTGAAGAAAGACCCTCCAAACCGTCACGGTAGAGATGTCCGATTACCTTCCGGTCGCTGTAGCAGCGCTTCACAATACCGGGACCTTGAACATAAAACACGTTTTCACCAGCGCCGCAGCGCGCCCCTAAGCTGTCGTAATCGGGTACGTTTAGCTGGAAATAGGGATCAATGCTCGTTAGATAAGCGATCTCGTCTAGCGTATAATACGCTTTTCGGTCTTTGAATGCATTCACCCAAAGGTATACGTCTGGCGGCAGCTCGCCTCGCAGGCGCGCGATTGCATCAAAGGCGCTGCGGATGCCGACCGAGCCCACGCTGAATGCAAGGCCATTCCGGTAAAGCTTCATGCACTGGCTCAGAAACTGTGCTTCGCTCGTCTGCCCAGGATGGTAGGTTACCCAGAAGGCGACCTTGCTCTTCTCAAGCTGCTCCGTCCAATCCAGCTTCGCTGATAAATTCGTTTGTACGGCGACCTTCTCCACATGCTCCAAATGCGACAGCTCCATCATCGCTTCGCGGTACCAACGATGAACGAGCGCCTCGCCGTAAGGATTGAAAAAGATCGACAGCCGATGTCCGGCTGCTCCCTGCACGCGAACCCAGTCCATGAAGGCGAGCAGCTGCTCCCTATCCTTCTCCAGCGTCTCCTTGCTGTCCTTCGTCTTGCTAAAAGGGCAGTAGGGACAATCATAGTTGCACGATGAGAGCGCTCCTCGGTAATAAAGCACCGCCTTCATCGGACGACATATCCGTTCATCAGCTCTCTTACATCGCCGGAGATGAGCTCATCTCCGATTGCGTCCGAATACGCCATCCCTCTCGTCGTCAGCCGCAGGATGCCTTCATCCACCTCAGCGAGTTCAAGCGAGAGCAGCTCCTGCAGATCGGAATGCTCGTTCATCGCGTCACTTCCGAAGCGATCTTCGTAGGAAGCGAGTGCCAAGCCCTCTCGGTGCAGCAAAGCCTTCAGGATGAACCTCCGCTTCTGCTCAGCAACGCTTAGCCTAAATCCGTAATCGGCCGTATCGTGACGCTCAGCGGCAACGTAATCCGCAATGATGCTTCTAGTTGCCGCTGCGCTCACGCCGTAACGCGAAGCGTAATGCATGTCGCGCGTGTACGAGCGCGCCCCGCAGCCGAGTCCGGCCATGCCTTCCTCCTGGCAGCTGAAGGGCAGTATGCTTTTGTGGGTGAAATCCGTTTCCTTCGCGAATCGCCGCATCGAATACTGTATATAGCCTGCAGCCTCGAGTCTTTGCCTAGCGATATGATACAGCTCCAAGCGAATATCCGAGCCAGCGCTGCGGATTTGATCCGGCTTCAGAATCGTATTCTCCCGCGTATACAACGGATAAATGAATATCTCGCCAGGACCGTAGCCGATTGCCTTCTCGAGCGAGTATAGCCAGGTATCTGGCGTTTGTCCGGGTAAACCGTATATCAAATCAATATTAATGAGCGGAAATTGGTAATCCATCAGCTTCTCCAGCGCTTCCTCCGCAAGCCGCGGCTTCTGCGGACGGTAGATGGCAGCCGCTTCATCCTCGACGAAGCTTTGAATGCCCATGCTGACACGGTCAACGAGCCGATCCTTCAGCACGCGCATGCGATCCTCGGTTACCGTTTCCGGGGATGTTTCGACCGAGATGGAAGCTTGAAGCGAATTAAGGCCCATCGCATGCTCAGCAATGTCAAAAAGGCGATTCAGCTGCTCAGCCTCGAGAAGCGTTGGCGTCCCCCCGCCGATAGCGAACCTGGAGAATGTCCGTCCTTGGAACCACGGCGCCCAATCCTCAGCCTGCCGCTGAAGCGCATCCACATACTGCTCATGCACGCTAGCTCTGCGGTCCGGCAGCGTGAATAAGTTACAGAAGCCGCAGCGTGCCCCGCAAAAAGGGATATGCATGTACAAAAAATAATAATCCGTTTGATCCCGCTCCCACAGCTCCTTCAGCGGCTCCGCTGGCGATAAATCGCGGTAAGCCGTTTTATGCGGATAAGAATACAGATAGGAGCGGTATGGAGCCGCTGTCCAGCGCTGCTCGAGCTCCCGCCGTTCGGGAGTAGCTGGTAGCGATGATGGTTGCAGCATGCTGTTCCCTCCTTAATTCAATATAAATTCGCGATAAGGGACGTTCCACACGACTTCATGAGCAAGGCGATGTCCCTCGTATCCATCCTCCCCATAAGCGGTTCCGTGATCCGAGAACGCCAAGACTAACGTTTTACCCCTTTTCCGCATCGCATCAAACAATACGCCAAGCTGGCTATCCACATAGCGCAGCGCTGCCCGCTGCGTATCGACGGAATCTTGTTTGGCCCCTGGGACAAAATAGTGGTTCGGTCCGTGCATGGCTGAAATATTCAGGAACAGAAACAGCCTCTGGGCAGGATCTGCCTTCTCCAGCAGCTTCAAGGCATGATTAACCTGATGCTCGGCCGAGCGCGGATTCGTCACGCCAAAGGTCATCCGCCAATAGCTTTCCTGAAAATAACACGGCAGCACCTTAGCCAGCTTGTTCTTTTTCGTAAAAAAAATGACGCCTCCGATGCAGACCGTGCGGTAACCCGCCTCCTGCAAGCCGGATACAAGATCCGGGGCGTCAAACAACCATGTATGGGGATGCGTTCTCAGCCCCGTATTTTTCGTATGAAACAGCCTGACATGAGAGGTTTTATCGGTCGTCGCAGGTGTCGGCAGAAACCCTCCGAAAAAAGCATGATGAGCCGCATAGGTGAAGCTGCCCGGCGAATGCCGTTTCTCCCACCCGCCGTCTCCGCAAAGATTGGGGCAATTGGCCTCCTCCAGCTTGGCCGCGTCATACCGAAGCGTATCGAGCGTAATCATCAAAATATCGTGGGTACCCACGATATGGTTCATATTCAGCATAGCTGCTTATTCCTTTCTGAGAAGCTGGCGCATTTGCCACTCGTAGGTGTTCATCCCCTCGTACTCGGCGCCATACAGCAAATCGCCGAATGGATTAATATCAATGGGATAGGTCGCGCCGCTGCCTCGCTGGACAAGCACGTCCACCCCTGCCGCCGAGCTGCCCGGGAATGCGCGGAGCGCTTTCTCAGCTGTCTGCTGCACCGCTTGTCTAACGTCATCAGGCAGAAGGCGCTTCATGTCCATGCTGCGCTCGTTACGCAGATGCAGATTGGTAATCGGCGTATGGCTCAATCGAGCTACGGTGTGGCAAGCCTTGCCGTTCACGACGAGCTGGCGTACGTCAAAGGCTTTGCCCTCGAAGCTTTCCTTCTCGATCCAGCGCTCGATATGCGCGCCTTCACCGCAAACCCAATCGATAATACGGCGAATGTCCTTCGCATCGCTGTAGCGTCTTAGCCGGCCGGCGTTGTAAAAGCTGAAGCCGTTAGGAGCCGGCTCCGAGCCGATCGTCGTGATAGCCAGCTCCGCCCCCGTGCGCGGATTCGTCTGGTAAGCGATAACGCCCGCGGCTCCAGAGCCGCAGGCTAATTTGATGAACAGCCGCTTCATCCCGCTCGTGCTTATGGCAGCCCGAAGCTCTTCATAGCTATTGATGGAGCCCGCAGCGGCCGGGAGTGCCGGCAATTGTATGCCGTGACGCTCGAATAGCTGCCAGCAGGTTCTTTTGTCGAACATTTTGGCTATGCTTCCCGGTGAGTTAACCCAGTAAGCCCGGGCGCCTGAAGCTTTGACCTCCCGCTGCATCGCCGCAAGAAACCGGCAATACCCCCGGTACCACTGCGCTGGATGCCAGATTCGGCCATGCTCAGACGGCAGCAGGAGCGCTTCCGACGATACGATTGAAATGCTGTGCGGCAGAGAGCCGCCTGACCAAAACATGTCATCGCCATTACGATCCGGAGCACCCCATGCAATGAGCTGCCGCTCGACAGCCGGATTCTCGCCGGGAGCATCGAGCCGAATGATGATATCGCCCCTGCCGGCAAGCTTTCTCAGGACATCTCCTATGTATGCATCACCGCTAAGCAATTGCTCATATGGCAGGACGGCAGCAGGCGCAAGTCCAAGCTTCGCTCTGGCCGCCTGCAGCCCTGCCGTCCGTTTATTGGAAGGATTAGCAATAAGCAAATAAGGCTGCTCGCAGCTCTCCATTATTCGGTAAGGAATGGATAGCGCCAATCGTCCTCATCCGACTCCTGCTGATCCTTCACATCAACAGACATGCCCGATTGCTGCCAGCGAAGCACGAGCTCGTCAGACATGTAATGGTAGCTTAGATCAAGTTGCTTCAGCTGCTTGATGCGCGCACTCGCAAGCAGAGCCTCGCCGCCTTCATCTGTCAGCGTGCCGTAAGACAAATCCAGCGTATTTAACTGGTCGAGTATAGGCGCGTCAGCAGCCGCAATGGCGATTTCATCCTGGATCTCGCTGTCCTTCAGTCCCAAATACGTAAGCTTAGGGAACAAATCGCCTTTTAGAAGCGGTAAAACATCCTCAATTCCTCCATCGAAGCCGTAGTCCTCTACGCCTAAGTAAAGCTCTAGCTTGCGCAGCTCCGGCAGCCTTGCATTCGTAATCTCTTGAAGCACGGATTTTGGAAGCCCGCCGCATATAATAACAAGCTCTTCTAGGCTCTCGTGAACGAGCGGCTGCAAGCTTAGCTCCTGGCTGCCCTTAATCGACAGCGACTTTAAATTCGGGAAAGCTGCAAGCAGCGGCGAGAGATTCGTCTGGTTGATCCAAGATACCTCGCACTCTTCAAAGCCCATATCGCCAATAAATAGTTTCGTTAGTTGAGGGAATGAATCCTTATGGCTGATCAATGTTTCAATAAAGCTGTCCGGAGAATTTTCATACGCCTGACCCCAGTCGCCGATCGTTAGTATGGACAGCTTCTCGCCATCCGGGCTCGCTGCCAGTTTTTCAATCAAACTAGACATTCTTACCCCTTCTTCATACTCGTCATACCCTACTGATAAGCGAATTTCAATCAAGTGAATCCCTCCATTTGTTTCCATATGAAGGTAGCGTAACATGCTGTTTTTGATTGCGTCAATGGTCCCATAGTCACATCTGCCACCTAGCGTAGGCAAGCGTAAACGGCTGTAGCCGTCCTCTGGCGGCTAAGCTTACGTTTCGCGGAGAAATATAGAGAAAGTTGGCGATATAATATGCTTTCCTATAATTCAAGCGTAAACGGCTGTCGCCGTCCTCTGGCGGCTAAGCTTACATTTCGCGGAGATATAAAAGCCGAGCGCCCCATATCGGAGCACTCGGCCTTTAAGCTGGGTAATGACAAGCAACCCAGTGTTCGTATTCGATTTCCTTAAGCTCTGGCGGCTCGCTCCTGCACAGGGCCGTCGCCGCAGGGCAGCGCGTATGAAAGCGGCAGCCTGCTGGAGGTCTCGCAGGCGAGGGAATCTCCCCGCTAATCGTTTGCAGCTCACGTTTCCGACTCGGATCAGGCCACGGTATGGATGCAATAAGTGCTTTCGTGTAATGATGCGCCGGATGGGTAAACAGCTCCTCGCTGCCTGCAATCTCAACAAGCTGCCCCAAATACATCACGCCGATTCGGTTCGAAATATGCCTGACAACATGCAGCCCATGGGCGATAAATAGATACGTGAGTCCAAGATTTTGCTGCAAATCCTGCATTAAATTCACGATTTGCGCCTGAACGGAAACGTCCAGCGCGGATACGGCCTCATCGGCAAGCACGAATGACGGGTTCAAGGCAATCGCTCTTGCAATGCCGATTCGCTGCCGCTGCCCGCCAGAAAACTCATGCGGGTACCGCTCATGCCAAGACGGATTCAATCCAACTACCGCCAACAGCTCCTCGATCCGTGTCTTCTTCTCCGCCGCGCTTAGCGAGGTATGAATAGCAAGCGGCTCCGCAATGATATCGCCCACTCGCCATCGTGGATTCATGGAGCCGAAAGGATCTTGGAAAATCATCTGCATATCCTTGCGTGCTTCATGCAGCTCCGATGGCCGAAGGTCCGTCAGGCTTTGTCCGGCAAAGCGGACTTTGCCTGAAGTCGCCTTCTCCAGCTGCATAATGACGCGTCCGAGCGTAGACTTGCCGCTTCCCGATTCTCCGACGAGACCGAAGGTTTCGCCTTTTCGAATTTGAAAGGATACATCATCTACCGCGCGAATGACGGAGTTGTGGCGAGACAGCAAGCTTTTGCCGAGCGGGTAGTATTTGCGCAGGCCTTCGATTTCGAATAAATGGGAAATGGTGCCTCCTTCCAGGCGGTCACTTCCTTGCGCTTCCTTTTCCTTTACCACGATTGCGTGTGCTTGGGACGATTTGGGCTGTTCCCAGCTTTCTGCAATCCGTTCTGCGTACCAGCAAGCTGCCTCGCGACTATTCACGGTTAAGAGCGGCGGACTTTCCTTCGCGCATTTTTCCGTAGCATGAGCGCAGCGCGGGTGGAAGCGGCAGCCGGCAGGAAGGTCGAACAAATTCGGAATACTGCCATCGATAGAGTACAGCCTGCTGCCTCGCTCGCTATCAAGCGTTGTTACCGAACGGAGCAGCCCCTGCGTATAGGGATGATGGGGGAGCTCGAACAGCTGCTCAGCCGTTGCTTGCTCAACCACCTGACCCGCATACATGACGATAATGCGATCTGCCATTTCCGCCGCTATGCCCATGTCATGCGTAATAAGCAGAATCGACATGTTGAACTCTGACTTCAGCTCCTGCAGCAGCTGCAAGATCTGTGCTTGAATCGTCATATCCAAGGCGGTTGTCGGCTCATCCGCAATGAGAAGCTCGGGTCCGCAGGCGAGAGCCATTGCAATCATGGCCCGCTGCAGCATACCGCCAGACAGCTCGCCAGGATATTGCTTCATTCGAAGCTCCGGCTCGGGTATTCCGACGCGCGCAAGGAGATGGATTGCCCGCTCTCGCGCCTTTTCCCGATTGCCTAGTTTGTGGCCGAGCATGACTTCAATGATTTGGCTTCCGATTGTAAATACAGGATCGAAGGCCGACATCGGCTCTTGGAAGATCATCGCTATTTTTTTGCCGCGCAGCGTGCGCATGTTATTTTGGGAAGAGCGTACCAGATCAATGCCATCCAGCTTCATCTCGCCGCCGGCAATAACGCCATTCTCGTAATCGATCAGCCGCATGACCGATTTGGACGTAATCGTCTTGCCGCTGCCGGATTCTCCGACCAGGCATACCGTCTCGCCCGGCTTCATGCTGAGGGATACGTCTGAGATTGCGGTCAGCCAGCCTTTCGGCGTTGCGAACTTGACTGTGAGCCGCTCGATTTCAAGCAATGATTCCAACGTATTTGCCACCTCCTTAAACCCTGCTTTTCTTCGGATCGATATGGTCCCTCAGCTTGTCGCCCATCAGGTTAACGGACAATACGAGCAGCGTAATCGCTAGGCCGGGGAAGGTGGACATCCACCATGCGACGGTCAAATAACCTCTGCCTTGCGACAGGAGCGTTCCCCAATCCGGAATTTCTTTGATGACGCCTAGTCCCAGAAAGCTAAGTCCGGAGCCAACCAGTATGGATGTGCCTAGGCCAATGGTTGCCATAACGAGCAGCGGCGACCAAGCGTTCGGAAGCACATGCCGGAAAAAGATTCGCAGGCTGCCTGCGCCGACCGACCTTGCTGCCGTTATGAACGGCCGACCTTTTACGCTAATAATCTGTCCGCGAAATACTCGGGCATAGCCGGGTACCGAGGACAATGCGACCGCTAGCACCACATTAAATAAGCTGGGTCCCATCGCCGCTGCAATGGCAAGGGCAAACAAGATGCCCGGGATCGTCATCAGCACCTCGATAAAACCCATAATAATCGTATCGAAAATACCGCCGAGAAACCCGGACAGCGCGCCGATTGCGGCACCGAGCACGCCTCCGACCAGAACGGAGGCCAGACCGATCAAAAGTGAATCGCGGCTTCCGTACACGACAACGCTGAACACGTCGCGGCCATAATAATCGGTGCCGAATACATGCGTAAAGCTTGGCGGCAGCATAATGTCGGTCATGACCATCTCCGTTGGCGAATACGGGGCAATCTGCCCTGGGAACAATGCGCTTGCGACGATGAATAGGACAATTAATCCAGCCCCATATACGAGCAAATTAGATACATTTAGCTTGGCGTAGCCGGGTGCGAGGCGTTTTGTGGCCCTGAAACGAGGCCACGCCGGTTTGGCAAGCGCGGTTTCCTTCATACTGCACTCCCCTTTGCTATTGCGAACGCCTGACTCTCGGATCAATAATCCGATAAGAAAGATCCACAATTAAATTGATCATGACATACATAATCGCCGAGAAGAAAACAACGCCCTGCACGACTGGCAAATCCTTGGACATCAGCGCGTCCGATATGACTCTGCCGATGCCTTGCCGGGAAAATACCGTCTCGATTACAACCGTTCCGGCCAACAGCTCTCCGCTCAGCACCCCGATCATCGTCAATGCCGGAATCAATGCATTGCGAAGCGCATGACGATACATAATGAGCTTCTCCGATACGCCTTTTGCCCGCAGCGTAACGATAAACGGCTCGTTAATGACCTCCAGCATGCTGTTTCGCACGAGCCTGACCACAAATCCGGCCCCGACTACTCCGAGTCCGACAGCCGGAAGAACGAGCGTCTTCCAGCCCTCGGAGCCCATTGCGGGAAACCAATCCAGCGTAATGGAAAAAATAAGGATAAGCAGAATGCCCGACCAGAACGTCGGCATCGAAATACCGAACAAACCGACAACTCTTGCCGTAATATCGATCCAACGGTCTTTGTGTATCGCAGACAAGACGCCCAGCCAAATGCCGACTACAGCCGCTATGAAGCAGCTTGCTGCCGTCAAAGCGAGCGTTGCGGGCAAATGCTCGATGATTTTGGGCAGCACGGGCTCGTCATTTACTATGGATTGGCCGAAATCGCCATGAAGCACCTTCCAAGCATAAGAGGCAAACTGCTCGTAAAGCGGCCGATCCACGCCGAGCTGCGCCCGAAGGTTAGCAAGCACCTCCGGGGAGACAGTGCTCGGATCAACCATCGACATGACCGGGTCGCCCGGCAGCAAGTATACGATAACAAATACGAGTACGAGCGAGCCGAGTATGACGAGCAAGGAGGTAAACAAACGAATACTAACCGTCTTAAGCATCAAAGGCCTCCTGAACGTTATTTGCGGCTGGAGCAAAGCTGTTCATGTGCGTGCAGCAGCTTACTTCTGAATGAAAGTATCGTTGAACAGCGGGTACGCCAGCGAATCGAACTTGATGTCTTGGACCGACTTGGACGCCGCTATCGTGTAAGGGAATACATAGATCGGAATGATGACCGCCTGATCAATAATCGCTTTCTGTACGTTTGCATACAGCTCTTGGCGCTTGGCAGCATCCTTTTCAACCAACCCTTGATCTATCCAGCCGTCTACCTCCGCGTTTTTAAGAGCAGGCAAATTTTGTTTGCCCCCAACGCTCGCAGCCCCGGAATGGTAGAAGGAGCGGAGCGCTTCTGGATCGGAGTTCACTTGGCTATTCCCGTAAATGTCGTAATCCGCGTTCTCGTATACGACGGTACGGACGTCCTTCGTGATTTCAACCTCAACCGCGACGCCGATTTGCTTTAATTGCTGCTGGATAATGGCTGCAATATCGTTACGTTTCTCACGGTTCGGCGAACCGTCGACAAAGTGCAGGGTCAGCGGCTTGCCATCCTTCGTACGGATGCCATCAACGCCTTTTGCATAGCCGAGCTCATCCAGCAGCGCGTTTGCCTTTTCTAAATCTGGCTTCACGCCGCCTTCAAGCGACTTGTCATACCCAAAGGTGCCTGGAGTAAGCGGCGACCACGCCCGGTCGTATGTGCCCAGATATAATGTTTTGACAATAGCATCCACATCAATCGCTGCTTGCAGCGCCTGTCTTGCCTTCAATTCATTCCACGGCGCCTTATTCTGGTTAATAAATAACGTATACGGCAATCCCTGAGTATTCGATTTGTACAATTGAAGCTTCTCGTCCTTCTCCAAGGCGAGAATATTTTGCGGAGGAATCGTTTCGCCTGCTAGAACCTGGCCGCTCTGTACGCTGCCGATCCGAGTTGCCTCCTCCGGCGCGATTTTGAATACCAATTTGTCGAGATACGGCGCTTCTTGATTGGTGACTAAAGGAGGCGCCCATTTGTAATCAGGATTGCGCTCTACCGAAATCTGCGAATTTTCTTCCCAGCTAACGAATTTGAACGGCCCTGTGCCAACCGGATTTTTACCGAGCTGGTCGCCGTACTTCTGAGCTGCCGCAGGGGACACGATGCTGACGAGCGCTTGGCTTAGATTGCCGAGAAAAGCATTCGAAGGTGTTTCGAGATTAAGCTTGATTGTAAATTCGTCTATGACCTCAGAGGATTGATAAGGTCTAATCAAAGCAGCCGAATTGGCAGCTTTCGTCTCCGGATTAATAATACGGTCATAGTTGAATTTCACGGCCTCGGCATTGAACGGTGTTCCATCATGAAATTTGACGTCCTGCCGCAGCTTGAAGGAGTAGCTCTTGCCATCCTCCGAAACTTCCCATTCCGTAGCGAGCCAAGGCGCTATGGTGCCGTCTGGCAGCTGCGCGACTAAATTATCATGAATCGTCCGGATCGCGCGTACTRCCACCGCCAAGCCGCTGCGATGAGGATCAAGCGTATCCGGCGAGGTTGCTAGCGCGTAGGAAAGCTCTCCTCCCTTTATGGGTGCTGAAGTTGCAGCAGTCCCCGCGTTCGTTGATGGTGCAGAAGCATTTGTATTGCTTGCTGATTTATTCGTGCCTGCGCAGCCGCTCAGTACGAGTGCTGTTACAGCCATAAGTGCAACAATCGATTTCAAGCCCGCTTTTTTTCTTATCATTACGATTTCTCCCCATTCTCCCCTGTTAGGTTATACCGTTCCGCTTGTCTGCGCTGCCGCCGCTTCGGACGCCGCTTGCTCTTCTGATCCAGCCTGCTTGCTTAGCAGTTCCGTATATCGGTTAGCCGGTATGGGGAGTCCTAAATTGCCGCGCAGCGTATCCGACTCGTATTCCTCCCGGAACAAGCCGCGCTGCTGAAGAACCGGAATGACATGCTCGACGAACTCATCAAGGCCCGTCGGTACGCCCGCTCCTATAATAAAGCCATCGATCGCGCCTTTCTCGAACCATTCTTGAATCAAATCGGCTACCCGCTCCGGCGTTCCGATGAACGGCGTCCTTGGGGTTGCCGAGCGCAAAGCCACTTGACGCAAGGTCAGCTTCTGCTCCTGTGCTTCCCGCTTGATTTTGTCCGTCGTGCTTTGGAAGCTGTTTTTGCCCAGCTCCCCAAGATCGGGAAACGCCTCATCCAGCGGATATTGCTTGAAATCATGGTGCTCGAAAAACCTGCCCAGATTATCCAGCGCATTATCGATGCTGATAAGGTTTGCGACCTCCTCGTATTTGCGCTCCGCTTCCTCCTCCGTCTGCCCAACAATGACACCGATGCCTGGGAAAATAAGAATGTCGTCCGGTGAGCGTCCCTGCTCCGAAGCTCTGCGCTTCACGTCCTGATAGAAGGCCCTTGCCTCCTCCAGCGTTTCGTGATTCGTAAATACAGCATCGGCCGAGGCCCCCGCCAGATCTCTTCCGCTTTCCGAGGAGCCTGCTTGGAATACGACAGGCTGCCCCTGCCTTGAACGTCCAATGTTAAGCGGGCCTTTAACCGCGAAAAATTCACCTTCATGGTTCAACGTGTGCAGCTTATCCGCATCAAAAAACTGGCCTGTTTCCTTGTTGCGGACAAACGCGTCTTCCTCCCAAGAATCCCATAGGCCGCGAGCTACCTTCAAATATTCAGAAGCGATGCGGTAACGCTTGCTATGGTCAGGGTGTTCTTCAAGCGTAAGTCCATAGTTGAGCGCGGTACCTTCCAGCGGCGATGTCACGACGTTCCAGCCGGCGCGTCCGCCGCTAATATGATCAAGAGACGAGAACTGTCTGGATACCGTAAACGGCTGACTGTACGAGGTTGACAGCGTTCCTACTAAACCGATGTTTGAAGTAACGGCCGCTAGCGCTGACAGAATCGTAATCGGTTCAAAACGGTTCAAGAAATGGGGATTTGATTTCTCGTTAATGAACAGTCCGTCCGCTATAAACAGAAAATCAAACTTGCCTTCCTCCGCTTTTATCGCCTGCTGCTTATAAAATTGAAAATTTACGCTCGCATCCGCTACAGCATCTGGATGCCTCCAGCCTGCCAAGTTGCCGCCAGCCCCGTGAAGTACAGCGCCTAATCGTAATTTTTTACGCTCCGTCATCGTTTTTCCGCCTCTCATTTTGCAATTAAGTCGTCAAGCAAACGCGCTGCCTGCCCGCTCCGATTCATACATAATAATTCAAATAGGTTTTGTTGGTATTATGTTGAGAAGAGTCTAACACTCGCGCTCAAACCCAGTCAATCTGCAGCTTAATAGATATATTCTATAGCTGGATACAATAATTCAATGCGCACGTTTACAGGGATAAGCAGACATAGCAAAGCAAGGGAACCGGTGAAGACGTTCCCTTGTAAAGGTCCTTGCGTGAATAGGCTCAGTGCAGCGCTTTGCGGAGTACCCATTCAATGACGCGCCATGGGAGCAGCAATAAGGCCGGTTTGATAATTGCGCGCTTTTGCCAATAAAGACCACTTCAATATGCTAGTAGAGTCACATGCTTTGTACTTAGTCATATCGAGCATATCGCATTTGGACGAGCTATGTGATTCAATACATCACACCGGACTGCTGTCGCACAAGCTTTCCATACAATGAATGGCCATTAAGCAGCTCTTCATGTGTGCCTTGTCCAGAAATATCGCCTTCCTCCAGCACGATGATTTGATCTGCTCCGCGTATCGTGGAGAGGCGATGGGCGATAACGAGCGTCGTTCGTCCTTCCATTAATCGTTGCAGCGCTCCGTGGACAAGCTGCTCGGAATCGCTATCAAGATGAGCCGTTGCTTCATCAAGCAGCAGAATTTCCGGGTTCCGTATAATGGCTCTAGCTATAGCGAGACGCTGGCGTTGACCGCCGGACAGCTTAATGCCTCTTTCCCCCACTTCCGTCTCATAGCCTTCTGGCAGCGAGTTTACGAAATCGCTTAAATTCGCTAGTCGAACGGCTTCTTCTAACCTTTTTTCATCCGTCTCTTCCAAGCCGTACACCAGGTTGTGCCTAATGCTTCCTTGCATCATCGGACTGTCCTGCGACACATACGCCATTCTCTGACGCCAATCCTCCAGCTTCAAATGCGTGATCGGTGTCCCTTTGTACAGAATTGCACCCGCAGATGGGTCATGGAACCGTTCAAGCAAAGAAAATACGGTTGTTTTCCCCGTTCCGCTTGGCCCCACAATAGCAGTCACCTGCCCTTCCTTAATCTGAAAAGAAAGAGCACTCAGCAGCAGTCTGTCCTCCACATAGCCGAAGCTCACGTCCTCGAACGCAATCAGAGGGCTTTCTCCCGCATCGGGGCGGTTATCGCGGGGAGATTCCATCTTGCTGGAATCCGTCTCTTCCTTCTCATGCAGCAGCTCCGAAATACGTTCAGATGCGCCCAGCGCTTTTTGAAACTGCGTGAAAAACGAAGCCATTAGCGTAAACGGCATGACGATTTGAAACATATACAGCAAAATCGCGACAAGCTCTCCTCCCGTCAAACTGCCCTGCGATACCCGCACGCTGCCATAACCAATCAACAAAACTAGAATGAGCAGCATCACCGTCGTCATTAATGGCGTAACAATTGACATCATTCTCGCTTCCTGCAAACCAAACGCAAGCAAGCGCGATATTCTCAGACCACCTTGATGCCGCTCAGCTGGTTCTGCCAATGAAGCCTTCACTAAGCGAATATTAGAAAGTATGCGTCCCAAATCCCCTTGGAACTGTGCGGTCTCCTCCTGCATCGATTTGGACACCGCGAACATCCTTGTGCCCAAAGGCCAAAGAACGAGCAGTCCAAGCGGAACGGCTGCCAGCATCAGCAGCGTAAGCCGCCAATCAATAAACAAGAGTAGGGCTACGCCTCCGATAATTGAGATTAATCCGCCCAAGAATGAGATGACGTGACCGATTATAAAGTCTTTAATTACATTCGTATCGTTCGTAACACGGCTCATCGTTTCACCTGAACGATTGCGGTCGAAGAATGGCACCGGCAGCTTCAGCACCCTTTCCCACAGCTCCTTTCGAAGACCCGCAATAACATGCTGCCCGACAAATGACATCGTATATACGGACATTCCAGACAAAACCGTTTGGATAAAAAACACGAGGCCAAGCACGATGATCGTTGCGGTTCGAACGGTTGAAAGGGCTAGCTCATCAACTAGGTTTTTGGTCAACAAAGGAATAAGCAAGGATAATGAAGTCTCTCCAATCCCTAACACCACTGCAGCAGCTAAAAGCAAATTTCTGGGCTTATGTTTTGCAATCAGCTTGATAAATGAAGAAGCTCCATATACAGATTCCGTACGGCTCCCCTCACTCTTTTTTCTCATTTCGAACGCCCTCCTTCATCGTTTTCAGCACTTCCAAATGATCGAATACAAGCTTGAGGTAAGCTTCCTCCTCCGCGGTAAACACGCTTAAAAACAATGTCGGATCGGAAGCAGCAGACGGATCACTCAGCAGCTCGAGCTGCGCAATCTGTTCATCCTTCAGTGATTGCAATGCCGGAGAGAGGAAGGCCTCCAGGAACGCTACCAGCCTTTTACCGGTATCCAGCACATCATTATCCAAAGGCTGTTTTCCACTGTTACAATGCTCTTTCAATTCGAGAATGAAGGACGTTAATTTCCGTTCAATATCCAGCCGCTCGCCCGGAAGCATATGCTCCATATAAAGGGCATCGACAATTTCGCTGGGCAGCTGCGCAGAGAGCACCTTCTTCTGGTTCTCTTCGTACTGAATATGATGAATAAACGCCAGCAGCAGATTTTTTTCAATCTCACCCGCACCTTCAGTAATCTGCTGCATGCGGCCAATCGTATCAAGCACGCGCTCCAGATGCTGTTTCTTTTTTTGAAGCATATCCTTTTGCAGGGCAAGCGAGCTTAATAAATCCAACCCCGGCTCGCGCATATGTGCTGCTATTTCTTCTAGCGAATAATCCAAATATTTCATCGTTACGATGTTTTGCAAAACAACAAGATCCTTTTCCGTGTAAAAGCGATGTCCGTGCGTATTTCGAAAAGATGGCTTAAGCAGCCCTTTACGGTCATAATAACGAAGCGTTCGTTCGGTTACAGAGGTTAGCTTGGCAAACGCTCCAATCGTGTATAGACCATCATTTCCCATCTCATCATCTCCTTTGAACAAAGTATAACCCTTGACGCAGCGTCAAGGGCAAGCGGTAATTCGGAGAATTAAAAAAATGTTTCATGTTTAATATAAATGTTTACTAGTTTACTAGTGCCATCTAACATACGACAGAACATGCTAAATTCATACATATTAAATTGGACAATCTATACAATATTTAAAAATAAAATAATATTTTTTCTAAATAAAGGGTTGTAAACATGGGGATTTTATATATAATAAATTGTGAACAAAATGTTACAGCAACAGGAAATCAAAGGAGCGAAAGCAATGGATCAATTTCAAAAACCGCCAGTACAATCTGGGGTACAGGGCTACGGCTACGATCAGCAACAGCAGATGTCCCCCGTTATTACCGTAAAAGAATGGATGATTACGACCCTTATTCTTATTATCCCGATCGTTAACATCGTTATGATGTTTGTTTGGGCGTTCGGAGAAGGCAATCCCACGAAAAAAAATTATTTCAAAGCTTCCCTAATCTGGGCCGCTATCGTATTAGTCATTTATGCCATTATTGCTATTATCCTTATTGCAGCGGCAGCGTCAGGCGCCATGAGCAACTACTAACATAGATACAAGAGAGGGGCATTCAGCAGCGAGCCATTTCGTTGCTGGATGTCCTTTTTTATGTAATCCAATGGGAATAGCGACATGTCGCGAGCCCCATTGCTGACGTATACAAAGAAAATACAAGCACCTGTCCCTTCTTGCAAAAAAAAGACTATTCCTAGAGACCAGCTTCGGTCTCAGGAAATAGTCCTCTTCATCAGCACGCTCTCTCAGAGAGCAGCCTATTATTCTACGGCATGCAGGCGGAACACTTTGCTCGCATAATCGCCGAAGAATTGCGGTGCAGCAAGACCGGCATACAGGAGCTGATCGCCGCCGAATACCGTTTCTTCGCCTAGCAGCTTGTAATCCCGATTCGGGTCAAGGCCTTTCAGGCGCAGACGGTTCAGCTTCGGATTCGGCTCCTGAAGCACGGATACGTACACAACGAATGCTTCGCTCTTATCCTTGGAAACGAACATCCATGCCGTTTCATTCCCCTCGAATGGGCTAAGCAGACGATAGAAATCACCGAATTGCACAAGATGGCGCACATCCTTGTACAGCGCAACCTGCTCCTTCACCGTTTCCTTCTCTTCCTCCGTGAACTTCGTCAAATCCAGCTCATAGCCGAAGTTGCCGGAGAGCGCCACATTCCCTCTCGTCTCAAGGGAAGTGATGCGTCCAACCTGATGGTTAGGCACCGCAGACACATGAGCGCCCATTGCGCTTACCGGATAAACGATGCTTGTTCCGTATTGAATTTTAAGGCGGGATACCGCATCTGAATTATCGCTCGTCCAGGTTTGCGGCATATAATACAGCATGCCTGCATCGAAACGTCCGCCACCGCCCGAGCAGCTCTCGAACAAAATATGCGGGAAAGCAGAAGTAATTTGCTCTAACACTGCGTATAGGCCGAGCATGTAGCGGTGTGCTGTCTCGCGTTGACGCTCTGCCGGCAGCAGCGCCGAGCCGATTTCCGTCATATTGCGGTTCATATCCCACTTCACGTACGTGATCGGCGCGCTTGAGAGAATGTCTGAAACGGACTTCACGATGTACTGCTGAACGTCTTCGCGGGAGAGATCGAGAATAAGCTGCTTTCTCGCTTGCGTCCGTCGGCGGCCTTCAACATGCAGGCACCAATCCGGATGCGCTTTGTAGAGCTCGCTCACTGGTGAGATCATCTCGGGCTCAAACCATAAGCCGAACTGCATATCGAGCCGCTTCACGCGGCTAACCAAATCCTCAAGCCCATTCGGAAGCTTATTGCGGTCTACGAACCAATCACCTAGCGAAGTATCGTCATTGTCGCGTTTGCCGAACCAGCCGTCATCAAGCACGAACAGCTCGATGCCGAGCTCTTGGCCCGCGCGTGCGATATCTTCGATTTTGTCCGCATTGAATTTAAAATAGGTCGCTTCCCAGTTGTTCACGAGAATCGGACGTGTCTGATCGCGGAAAGTGCCGCGGATCAAGCGGGAACGGTAAAGGTCATGGAAGCTGCGCGACATCCCGCCGAGCCCATGCTCGGAGTGAACCATAACCGCTTCTGGAGTCTGGAATTGCTCGCCTGGCTCTAGTCTCCAGTTGAAATCGAACGGGTTAATCCCGATAAACAAGCGTGCCGCATGGAATTGGTCGACTTCGACGCCTGCTGTGAAGTTGCCGCTGTATACCAGATTTACTCCGTATACATCGCCGTGATCCTCCGTTGAGCCTTCCGAGAGCAAAGCAACAAACGGATTTTGCATATGGCTGCTCGAGCCTCTGCGGCTCTCAATGGATTGCAGACCTGGCTCAAGCTTGCGCTTGTGAATATGGCGTTCGCGAATCCATGCGCCGGATAGCTGAAGCATTTCGAAACGGTCATGCGCAAAATCAAGACTAAGGCTGAACGCGCGCTGAAGCTCGAGGACGCCAGTCCCATTGTTGACGATTTTTGCCGAACGGGCAATCGCATCGAATTGTTCAAATACGGTATAAGATAAAATGACAGACAGGCCAATCAGCTCGTCCTTCAGCGTAATTTCAAGCGTTTGAGCTTCTTCCTCGTTCTCCACGTACGTTGCAGGCAATCCTTCCAGTGCCGGTTTGCCGTTTACGATCCGGTAAGAATCATAACGAAGATCTGTTACCGTCGTTCCATTCGGGAGCTTGACTTGAAAGGCAGGCATACGGAAATCCGAATTGCCGTAAGCCGGATATTCATGCGGAAGCGTATCGAGCGACAGCTCCAGCTGATCGATCTCCGTGCTTGGCGTAAAGGAAGCTCGTTCTTTCAGCTCCAATAGCCGTTCCAGCTGTACACTCCTAACTTTCTTCCCCCAATAGATATGCGCAGGGTAGCCTGCTTTCGTTATATGAATCACATAACTAGTATCCTTCGATTGTAAATGGAACAATGAACGTTCTTGATCATACTGAATAGTCAAAATCAATAACCTCCCAAGTAATGTATATGCTAGTTTCCATGCTCGCTCTTCGCGCTGCCGCAGCTTTCCCTGACAATCAGCGTCGTGTTGATCGTCATATGAACAGCTGCTTCCCTGCCTTCAATCCGCTCAAGCAGCAGCTGTACTGCCGATCTTCCCATATGCTCCGTATGCGCGCGTACTGTCGTAAGCGGCGGATTGAGATAGGCGGAGATTTCGATATCGTCAAAGCCGACGATAGCCATATCCTCAGGCACGCGAAGGCCATGCTCATGCAAAGCCCGCAATGCGCCGACTGCCATTGGATCACTGGCTACGAAGCAAGCGGTCGGACGCGATTCCTGCTGCAGCAACCGATGCATCGCCTCGTACCCGCTGTTCGATGACCAATAGGACTTCATCACGCAGCTTTCATCGTATAAGCCGCTCTCTCTCATGATCCGCTCGAAAAAAATACGGCGCGGCTCTTCAACCTCTACCGCCTCGTACTGACGGCTCAAGCGATGGACATAATCACTGCCGCCAATATAGCCGATTCGTTCATGCCCGAGCTGGGTGAGATGCTTGATAACCGCTCTTGTCGCTTGCTCGAAATGCAGCTTGACGGTATCATATTCATCCAGCTCGCCTGAATGATTGACGTAAACGAGTCGGTTAGCGTTGCTGTAAATCTGGTTGACATCATTGTCGTCAATCGAGCCAACGACGATCAAGCCGTCGAGCTCATGAACCGACTGGATGTCCACTTTGCTGTTGCCGCGAAGCACCTTGATTATGCTGATGCCAAGCTCCTCGCAGCGCGTTTCGATCCCTTTGCGGATGGAAGAAAAATAAGGATCCTCATGCTCATCCTCCAGCGTTGACCACATCAGCAAACCGATCTGCTGGCGGGAAAGCTGTTCGTCTTTTTTCATTCTTCGCAGCCTGGACGGCTTATATTGCAGCTGCTCGGCAATGCTAAATATACGAGTCCGCGTTTCCTCGCTGACCGCGAGGGTTGTATCATTGTTCAACACCCTTGATACCGTAGCGGCTGAAACGCCTGCCTCCTGCGCAATATCCTTTATCGTCGCCATGCCACACTCCATGTTTAGTTAATAAATTTACTAAATAACATTTTCAGTTTAACAGACCGCGGCGAAGTCCACAAGTACCCTGCAACTTTTAACGGAAACTCACGTCTGAGTGGGTAATAAGAAGGTAACCAATAAACATAATGGAGGACCCTATTATGAAGAAACTCATCATAACCTGCGTACTGCTGCTGCTGACAGCGTGTCAAACGAATGCTGACCAAACGGTCCAGAATAGTCCTACTCCATCGCCCAAAGCGAGTACTGCTGCAAAGCCGAGCGATGATGACTCGCAGAAGGCGGCATCGCCTAAAGAAGCCGCAGCAGCAATCATCTCCTCGCTTAAGGAGAAGAAGCTCGATCGCCTCGCAGCCTATATTCATCCAGATAAAGGCTTATTATTCTCTCCGTATGCACATATTGATACGGCTTCAGCCCAAGTATTTCCGGCAGCCGAGCTTCCCGACCTGACAGATCCAACGGTCTATCACTTTGGCGATTACGACGGCTCCGGCGAGCCGATGGATCTCACCTTCAAGCAATATTATGACAAGTTCGTATACGACAAGGACTTTCTCCATGCTGAGAAAGTAGGTGCCGACCAAATCATTGGAACGGGCAATATGATGGTCAATATCAAGGAAATATTCCCTGGCAGCTATGTCATGGATTATCATTTCAGCGGCTTTGACCCTCAATATGAAGGCATGGATTGGGAAAGCCTGATCCTTGTTCTCGAGGAATCGAACGGGTTTTGGTATGTAAGCGCAATTGTCCACTCCCAGTGGACGACCTAAATAAAAAGACTGCCTCCGTCCTATGAGAGGCAGTCTTCTTTAGAAATCTTTTCGCCGCATGATCAACAGCCCTGCCGCCAGCAGCGCCGCTACGTATACCGCACTATAAAGTAATAAGGAATTGGAAGCAGCCCCGTTTACCGAAAAATAGCTAAGCTCGCTGTTCAAGTCGTACAGCCCGCTAAGCTCCGAAATGGAGAACAGCTCGCTCAGCATCCGCTGCTGCAGCGCATCTGCCGGCATCACCAGCTTTATTAAACCGGTAAGCGTCTCCAGCGTCTCCATTCCGTTTATATGCAGTCGCCCGGTTGCCATAAACCTTCCGATCATGCTGCCAAGCCAGCCCATCCCGTACAGCATCGTCATCCAAATTCCGTTGCCCAGCGGACTGATATAACAGGAGCCAACCATCGTTAAGGAAACAAGCAAAGGTATAACAGCAAGAAACAAACCAAGCGATGGAAGGAGCTCTTCAAAACGAAAGAAGACGCCGGTATGTACCCAGCAAATGACATGCAGTGAAGCAAACAGCAAGCTCGCATAAATCGCAACGTAACTAACAAAGCCTAGCCATCTGCCCATAAACCATTTCCATCGTTTGATCGGCCTCGCCAGCACCGACTGAAGCACCCCCGTTTCTGCTTCTCCCGTTATCGCGGCGACTGAGCTGAATATCGCTAGAAAAGCAACCGCGAACGCACCGAAAAAAAAGCCGAGCGTCAAAATCATCGCGCTGCGTGTAAAATTCTCAAGCAGGCTCAGTGATGTAACCACATGCACTTCACCGCCTGCAATCGCACCGGCCAAAAACCAATAAGCGATCCAAAACAGAATCGTCATAATGAGCGTCATTAAGGTCACTCGCTTGCGAATAAGCTCTTTCCATGTTAATCCCCATACCGCGATCATCTGCGTTCCCCCCTATGCTCCAAGCCCGTAACCGCCTGCACAAACCACTCATCCAGCCTGGACTGCGTTTTACCGACCTCATAGATGGTCATCCCAAGCTCAATTAGTAAATAATTAATCAATCCGATCTGCTCGTCATGCTCAAGCTCGAGCTCCATCCATACCGTTCCGTCTCCAGCTTCCGTTTCCGAGACTGCGGCGGCCGTACCCAGCATCAGGTGAATCCGCTCAGCGGCGAGGGGGGTATATCCATTAACGCGCAATCGCCAAATTGACTGCTGCCTGAGCACCTCACTGACCTTGCCCTCTAACAAAACTTGACCATTATTAAGCAGAGCAACCTTATCGCAAAGCTGCTCCACATCCTCCAGCAAGTGCGAATTCAAAAATATCGTCTTGCCTTGCCCTCTTAACCTGGCAAGCAGTTCCCTAACCTCATACCGGCCAACGGGATCGAGTGCGGAAGCCGGCTCGTCAAGAAAAACGATATCCGGATCGCCGAGAAGCGCGCATGCAAGCCCAAGCCGCTGCTGCATCCCCTTCGAATAGCCTTTAAGCCGGTCGCGCTCTCTGCTGCCGATGCCTACTTCATCCAGCAGCTGATGAATCCGGCGTTTTGCCGCCACCTTATCCAGCTCACACAGCTTCGCATGAAAAGCAAGCACCTCCTCACCGGTCAGCCAATCCGGATACCGAAAAAGCTCAGGCAAATAGCCTAATCTCCGCCTTGCTTCAATGGTTCCGGAAGCATGGCCATAGATTCGAGCTTTGCCTGAGGTTGGTTTGATTAGTCCCGTCAGCATTTTGACAATCGTGCTTTTTCCCGCTCCGTTAGGTCCGAGGAAGCCAAAGGCTTCCCCTTCTCTAATGGTTAGCGTTACGCCATGACAGCCGCGGCCATCGCCGTAATCCTTCGTTAATTGATTGGTTTCTATCGCAAACCCGCTCATGGATGAATCAGCTCCGACACCATCGCAACGATTTGTTGTTTGTCCGTGTAGCCGCTGAAGTATGCATTCGCGACCATGCCTTCCTGCAGCCAAATGGCGTTCACGCTGGGTTGACCTGCATTCGGCTCCTCCAAATAAACGTCAACTCCTTTGACGGCAATCTTCTCTGCTGCTCGATTCGAAATAACCGGCATAGGAAGCTCGCCATTCTCCAGATTGACAGCCTGTTGAAGCGAGTTGCGCAAATGATCGGGCAGCGCCGGAAACCGAATAATCGCTTCATAGGCATCCTTCACGTCGACCGATGAATCTACGTCAATGCTTGGCGCCTTCATATAGGAGACATGCACGCTTTGCTTCGAAGTTCCTTCTTCTACCTGGCGGTAAGCAATATTCACCCCTTGCCCCGCCTGGAAGGAGATAGCCTTGCCATCCACTGATTCAGGCAGCAGCTTATCCGCCCCGAGGCGCCTCATCGCTCCGTTAATTTCTTCTACGTTCAGCCGGAAAACAAAGGTTTGGGCTGCCGTAGAGGAAATATCGATCTGCTGCTCCTCCGAAACGCTAATCGCCGGTATCGGAAAACCAAGCTTTTCAGCTGCTTGCTCAGCGGTGAGCGCGCCAAAGCTTCCTTCTGACTTCCTCTCGAAGCTGCCGAAACGGTTATTCCACTCCAGCGCCTCTCCTTCGCCAACAAAGCTGTACATTAGCGATTCTAGATCATCCTCGTTTACGACCATCACGTTATCCATGCGGAACGTATTGAGCCATGCTGCCAGCGCCTCATTGGTCGTAGGCAGCGCGATCATTAACGTAATGAAAGCGGCAGCGCATGCGGCGACCGTTTTACCCTTGTTTCTTCTCAGCCAACGACTTACCATTCCGCTCCTACCCGGCTTGCCAGTCCATTCATTCCGCGATGCATGCGCTCTTCCAAGCGGCACGTTGTTCGTTTGAGAATGAAGCTTGGCTTCAACGCTTACCGTACGAGACTCGCGAGAGGCCTGCGCCTGGAAGACGCTTGTTTCCTTTGAATGCTCCTCATGGCTGCTCGATGCCTGTGCTTCCCATTGCTGCCACAACGGCGATTGCTCCGTGCGCTGCAATTGCCCCTCCAGCCGCGCCCATGCAGCGGATAGCTGTTCCTGCTCTTTTTTATTCAAGCCTTCATTGCTCGTCATTCCGCACTCCTCCTAAAAGGTTTTTACCTTACCCGTATTACTTCTGCGAATAAACACTCTCCGCGTGCTGGGCATGCCGCTTCAGCCGCTCTCCCGCTCTTCGCAGCATCGTCCCTACTTGGGGCTGTCGTAGTTGCAGCTGCTCCGCAATCTCGGCATAGCTGTAACCTTCATAACGGAGCAGCAGCATCTGCTTATCGCGTTCGGGCAGCGTATCGAGCCAGCTTCGAAGCTGCTCCTGCTCATCCTTGTCGAGCGCTTGCTGCTCGCCTGACTGCATCGCTTGCGGTTCTGCCAGCATGCTTTGCTCCTGTTTCTGATTCAATGCGCGTTCCCGCGCCTTCTTATCCATATAATCATAGGCAAGCCTCGTTAATACACGGTGAAGCCATGCCCCAATCGCTTCTGGATTGTCTGGAGGATTGCGATATAGCCTTAAAAAGGTTTCCTGCGCAAGATCCTCGGCTGCTGCTTCATCGCGAATAAGAGCAAGCAGCTTTCTCCTAACCGTAGGATAGTGCTGATTAAATTGTTCGCGAAACAATTCCGGCGCCGAATGTTCCATTCCATTTACCCCCTCACCTTTTCATGCTCAAGCTATAAGGAAGACGATGCTTTTGTGCAGTTTGTAACAGCTTCCGCCTAAAACTATTTTATCAAACGATTTGTATGCCTGTATCCATAGAAAAACCGCCTCCATTCGAAATGAGAGGCGGCGCCGTATCAGCCGTTTTTATTATGTTCCATATATAACTGCGCGAATCTTCCCGCCGGCACTGGCGGACTGTAAATGTAGCCTTGTATGGCGTCGCATTGATGACCGCAAATGATTTCCAGCTCTTCCTGCGTTTCCACGCCTTCAGTTACCACGTTTAAATTCAAATTATGGGCAATGACGATGACGGATTTGAAGATCATCTGTTTCTTGAAATCATCTACAATGCCGCTAATGAATGATTTATCCAGCTTCAGCGTATGCAGCGGGATGTTCTGCAGGTAGCTGAGCGAGGAGTACCCGGTACCGAAATCATCAAGCGACAGCTTGACGCCAAGCTGCTTAAGCTCATGCAGGATGGTGAGAGTATGCTCGGCGTTGTCCATAAATATCGACTCGGTAATTTCCAGCTCAAGCTGCTCCGGCCGAATGCCTGCTTCCGTGAGGATACGCTCGATCGTATGGACGATTTGCTTCTGCTGGAACTGAATCATCGACATGTTCACGCTCACTGAGAGCTGCGGCAGCCCCATTCGTTCCCATTCCTTCATTTGTTGGCAGGCCGTATAAAGCACCCATTCCCCTAGAGGAATAATGAAGCCCGTTTTCTCGGCGATCGGGATGAAATCCAGCGGTGAAACCATGCCGAGCTCCGGATGACTCCAGCGAATCAATGCCTCTGCCCCATAAATCCGGCCGGTCGCAACCTCCACTTTTGGCTGATAATAAAGCATGAACTGCCCTAGCTCCAGCGCTTGAGACATGGAGCTCTCGAGCAGCTGCTCCCGCTTCGTCACGTCATTCATAGATGCCGTGTATACCTTGCTCGAATTATGTTCTTTCTTCGCTACATACATCGCGATATCGGCTTCTTTAATGAGCTTGTCCGCCGCAGCCGGCGTCCATTCATGCTGTATGCTGATTCCGATACTCGCCGTGATGTAGAACATACGGTCCTTCAACTGAATCGGCGCAGAAATCGTCTTCAAAATCGCATCGGCTGTATGCGCTGCTAAGTGTAGATGCGGCACGTCCTCCAGAAGCGCGATATACTCGTCCCCGCCGAAGCGGAATACGCGGCCTGCAGCGCCAACCGCATAAACGATTCGATCCGCCATCTGCATGAGGAGCTGGTCTCCCATCGCATGATCAAGCGTATCATTAATCATTTTGAAACGGTCGAGATCAATGAAAAGGAGTGCGTAATGACCGTCTTGATGCCGTCTTTTGGTCGATTGCTCCTCCATATAGATGTGATAGGCGTAACGATTAGGCAAGCCCGTCAATAAATCATGGGTGGATTGATACTCAATGACCTGCTCGGCTTCCTTGCGCTGCATCAGCATATTGTTGAAATGGAGCGCCATAAATTCAAACTCGTCATTCGTATGTATATTCAGCCGCTGCTCTCCGCTCCCGGCCGCAAATGCCGAGGTTGCCCGCACCACCTTATGGATATTGACCAAAATAATTTTGCGAACGAGGAAAGCCATGGCTGCAGCCATAAAGAGCAGCGCAACGCTTGTAATTAAAATGGACTCCCATAAGCTGCTATAATAATTAGACAACATGTTTTTCTTGGGTATGACGGTCTCAATATGCCAAAGCACATTGTGGATCAGAATCGGATAAAACATGCGCAGTACCGTTCCGCTCTCACTCGGGTCGGACGTATAGGCAATACGCGACGACGTCCCCTTCATCGCTTCCAGCTCATCGTTAGTTGACCAGAGCTGATAGGGTGTATTGATGAGCGAAGCGTTTCTTCCATTCACCAAATAACGGTTCTCCGTCGTAACAATAGTAGCGTAGCCGCCGAGCGGGTGAAACTTCTCTATTTGCTTCTGCAGCGAGTCCAGCGATAGATCTGCCCCAACGATGCCTAAAAACCGGCCTTGCTCGTCCAGCAGCGGCAGTACAAGCGATGTCATCCATATCAACCGTCCGTTAATCTCATAGGGATACGGTTCTAAAAGCGTGAATGACTTCGTCAATTTAGGAAGCTGATAGAACCTACCCATTTCTTTATCTTCGTAATGCTCTAGTGCGAATACGTTTATCGATTCATTCTCACGAACCACATAAGGAATAAAACGGCCCGTTGCGTCATCATAGCTGTTCTTATTTCTATTATTAGCGTCATTGCCGTCGAAGGCGTTCGGCTCCCATAACGTGTATACACCCAGCAGCTCGGGATTATCCGCAAGAACCTCCTTCAGCAAGGTTATCGCATTTTCCCGATTGTGGAATTGATTCTTTTGGAGCTCGAGCAAGCAGGCTTCGAGCGTTTCGAGCATAGTCGTCGTTTGATCCATCGTTCTAGCGAAAGGATAAATATAAGCCATTGATTCTGTTTGTGCTTGAAGCTCGCTTTCGCGAAGATTGGAGTGATATAGCTTAACGAGGTGGGCGAATACCAGAAGTCCGAACGAGAGAAGGACAAGAAGGCCAAATGAATATATTAGTTTTTGTGCGATGCTTAGCCTAATCTTCCTCATAATATATGTCAGCCCCTTGTTGTCTGAGAAAGCTAAATCGACGTCATTTGTCCATTTATGATGTGGTTCTAGTATACTTGACAGCTCGGAGCAAACACAATGAAAAATTAGGATATTTACCCTATATAATTCGACATAAAACTACTAATTTCCGCATATTTCGATTTAGCAAGAGTCGGTTGCACCTATTGTATTGCAAATTATGAGGTAATTTATTCCATGCTCATTTCGGAAGTACGCACGCCTGTTAAAACATGTCAATCGGCACAAGAAAAAGAGGTCTTGCCTGATGGCTGGACCCCTTTAACTGGTGCTGAGTATTCACCGCCGAAACGAAGGCTAGTAAGCCTCGCGAATGGGCTTATACCTGACTTTGCTTGTCCTTCTGCTGCTCTTTGTTATTTTCTTGGTTCGCGCGATCATGATCCTCAAGGCGATGCGGACGTTTTCCTTTGCCGCCGTGCAGCTTGTAGAGCTCCTCGCGCAGCTGGTCAGACGTCTTGCCCTCCGTTTGGATGCCATGCTCTTTGGCAATGTCGCGCAAATGCTCAAGCCTCTTTGCTTGATGCTCTGCCTTGAACGCTTCCCATTTATCCTTATTGGCAAGCTTCGCGGCTTCGACTTCCTTCTTCAGCTGCTCGGCGGTTTTACCTTCGGCTTGAATGCCGAAGTAGGTTGCTATTTCCTTCAGCTTCTCGAGCCGATAAGCTTCAAAGTCTTTGCGCGTCATTTTCCCTTTGCCATGCTTATGATCCTGATCCATATCGGATTCTTTGGGATGCTGGGCCATCAATAATCCGGTTGGCAAAGCCGAAAGCGACTTCGAAGCCCAGACGGGAGCAGCCGAAAACAGAACAGCCAGCGATACAATCGGAATGAACCATTTTTTAAACATACTGCAGCCACACCTTTCCATTGCAATCGTGATGCAAGGACTACGGAAGTCCCCTCTGGATTATTTTGCCCAAGCAAGCACGTGGATAGACATGATATCAGCAGATTTCGACAGATTCCTACAGGAGCTCACCGGACGCTGAAGCAGTCTCCTGCTCGAGCTGCTTCAGCTCGTTCAGCAGCCAAGCCTTGGAGAAATGCTCCCCGATAAATACGGCTACGTCATTGACATGGCCCTGCGGATCAATTCTCATAAAATCGGATTCCTTATAGGCGTATTGGAATAGAAATCGGCTTGGCGCGTCCGTGAACGTAACGATGCCTTTGGCCCGATAAATGTTTGCAGGCAGCCGCTGCAGCAAAGCTTCAAAGGCTTCGCTATTTACTGGTTTCTGCCAATAATGCGTCACGACCATAACATGGTCATGCGAATGGTGGTGTTCGGTATGGTGATGGTCGCCATGATGATTGTCTTGATGATCATCTTGATGATCGTCTTGATGAACGCCTTGATGAACGCCTTGATGAACGCCTTGATGATCGTCTTGATGATCGTCTTGATGATCGTCTTGATGAACGCCTTGATGAACGCCTTGTTGAACGCCTTGATGATCGTCATGGTCGTCTTCAAGGTGATGATCGGCCGTACTTCCATTAACCGAGCAAGCAGCTCCCTCGTTAACGGTTATGCCTTCAACCGCATGATTGCTTGGCGGGGCTGAAGTATGCTCAGCTGCATCCAGCCAGCTCCAATCGTCAATAGCACAGCGAACGGTTGCGATAATTTGCGCATGAGCGTTAAGCTCCCGGAGCTGCTGCTGGGCTTCAACAAGCTGCTCCGGCTCCAGCCTATCTACTTTGTTGAGAAGCAGCACAGTCGCACAGCGTATTTGCTCCAGCATCAGCTTGAACGTGCGACCTTTGCCGTCTCGGCTGCGGGCAAGCAGCTCGGGGCCGTCAACGACCGTAACGACGCTTCGCAGATCGATTGCTTGATACATCGCTGCTTCCGTTACCCCGTCCAGCGTCTCCATGGGATTCGCCGCTCCCGTAGATTCAATAAATATGACATCCGGCTGATGCTCCATGACAAGCATGCTGATCTCTACACCGAGATCGCCGCGCATCGTGCAGCAAATGCAGCCGCTTAGCATCTCAGCCATCGGCACCTCGTCGCCTACCAATTGGCCGTCAAGATTAATATCGCCAAGCTCATTCATAATGACAGCCGGCTTCATGCCCTGTGCCGTATAATAATCCAGCAAACGTCTTAGCAGCGTTGTCTTCCCGCTTCCAAGAAAGCCTGACAACAAATGTATCGGAATATGCTTTACATGCTTCGTCATCGCAAAGTCTCCTGTATGTCTGTATTTTGAAAAAATCATAATTGCTCCTATTATATCGTAATAGTTACGCTCATTCATCTTTTTAAATACGGAGATTATATGTTTCTCTTCTATTATAGTGCGATTTCGCACTCCTCGTAGCACGATTGTAAGAATGCTACGTACTTCCCTGCACAAAAAAGGCTTCCATTTTTTGAGCCGCTGTCCCTGCCTTCACTGGCAACTGTCGGCATTCTCGCCTTACGCCTTTTTGGGATATTGGAATGATTTCTCGTTCGCGCTCGTCTTTATCAGCGATCCAAGCCTCAAGACATTGCCACTCAGCCTATCGATATTCGCAACGGGCTATTCGACCGATTACAAGCCGAAGATGGCCGCGATAACGCTTGCTGTTATTTCGACTATCGTCGCGTATCCAGCCTTTCAGGAGCAGGTTATGAAAGGCATGACTGCGTGAGCTGTAAAAGGTTGAGAAGGCTGCGTTGTACTTAATGCAATAGAAGTGGATCATTTAACGATTATTCAAGCCTACCCTGCAGTTTGTGCAACAGTTTGCCTCCTTATCGTACTGAATAACAGAGATGAGCAGCATTTTATTGTACAATTTACAATGTAGCTATAATGCCCCCTAATTAAGTTGGACACTTTCACGCTATGAAATATACAATTAGATTAGCTGGAGGTTGTTCGTATGAAAGTACAGCACAGCAAGTTTGACGAACTTAGAATACAGGTCGTAGAAGAAGCACTTGAGCGG
>NZ_JBFRGD010000026.1:0-117328 GCF_052115165.1 Paenibacillus sp. 2TAB23 | reverse complement strand
GCCCTCGTTCAATTATGTTAAGATGGGAGTAGCTCATGTTGGGTTCTCCTGTAATTGATGGTTGTGTGGTAACTTCCATTTTACACGAATCCACTCATGGGCTTCTTTGTTCTTCTAGCTGTCGCACTTCATATTACAATTCGTCATATAAAAATATATTAAAAAAAGTTGACGTGTTAATACGCCAATGGTATATTGGATACAAGACGTTGTAACACGTCGGATTAGGAGGGGTATGAATGATCGGATTAGAGTACATTGTAAAATTGTATAACGGAACATACAAGAAGTTAGCGGAGAAGCTAGGAATTACACCATCAACAGTCACAGATTGGATTAGTAAGCGTAGACCCATTCCGAAAGCTAAACTAGAGGCCCTTTCACAATTATTTAAGATTGAAGAGGGTTTCTTTCAGAAGGATCTTACTAAGGTTGAAGAAATAGAATTACGACTCGACTATTTAAGACGTATTTCTAAACGAGATTTGTTTGAAGTTGAAGATATTATTACAGACGATGATGGTAAGGAATATGAATATACAAGATTAATTGATCCTCATGAAGATGAATGGAGAATGGCTACAGAAGAATTGAAGATAGAGAAGGTTATTCTTACGCTTCAAGGCGAGTTGTACAATGAACTTTATGAATTAGATCGAGGAAATAAAGCTCTTGAAGTAGTAGAAAGGTTGTCAAATGTACTTAATGAAGCTGTTCCATCACGTTTGGATGCTGAGCAGCAACTGCAATGGGAGAGAAAGCACGATAAGCGTATTGAAGCCTTGCGTTCCATGATGTATTTTATGGGTATTACAGGATTTTCAGTATGGGACGAAGAGGAAGAAAGCTTTCATAAAGAATTGTTCAAGCTTCTAAAAAAGCATGATTTGCTGTGGATGAAAGATTAAGACAAGAAAAATTGAAGGGAGGTGATGATGATGTAGGCAAATAGTCTTTTCTTATAACATAGCTAATTTGATCCAGGATATTAATTCATCCATAAAATAGAAAGAAGGAATTGAATGTTTGATACGGTAGTGATAAAAGCAAGACCGATTTACCTTGAATCAGAAGTATTGTTAAGCATGAAGAACTGTAAGTCAGTTACATTTCTAAACAAGGAAACTGGTGTACTCCAAACGAGGTATGAAATATATGATGAGCAGTTGTCATATATCAAGTATCTAGATGGCAGTCAGACGTTGTCCATTCAAGTCTCCATTCCAAAGCTGTTGTGCGGAAACAATGTAAATCTCATTAATCAACATGACATTCCCAGTTTCTTCGAGGGCGTTCAACAACGTATTCATCAACTCTTTTCGATCAGCATTCCCCATTCGGAATGGTTAATAAGCCGAGCAGATATATGTTGGAATTTCCAAGTAGGTAAAGATGTTGGTGAGTATGTACGAATGCTAAGTAAGCAGAAGTTAGCATTTAAGAATACAAGAAGCTACAACCAAGATCAGACGGTTGAGTTTTGCAACAAAAGCAGCAGAATAATTTTCTATGACAAGCAGCGACAGATACAAAAAGAGAAAGCATCACCTGAACTTGTCGAGCAATCCAAGGGAATCCTGCGGCTTGAAATTAAGCCGAGTAATAGCGACATGAAGAAGTTCTCACCTACTAAAAATGCTGTTGAGTTACTGGGCAAGCCATTCTTTGATTACATGACGGCTAAAGTACTAAATGAAATTGAATATCCGTCATCAGTAAGCACGATGGACTCATCTTGGCTAATGGGTAATAAAGAGAGCATATCTAAGATAGAAACGCTTCTCGGTTTCCAAGTGTTGCAAAACATGTTCGAAGAATCAACGCTAAGACAACTATTTACATCGTCAACCTATGCCAATCGCAAAACCTTGGCAAAAAAAATGACAATTCCCAAAGGGAACTGCCTAGAGCCACTGGTAATAAACCAGTAAATACACATCCACAGACACGGACACGTTATTTTGCCGATAACGATAAAAAGCCCAATATGCTGGATGAAATAAAAATAACTTAGTCCTAATTCTACTTGAAAATAAAGAAAAAGCAATCCCCGATGCCGAGTAACTAATGGGAAGACGATAACTTACCATCGGGGGGTGGTTTAGATCAATACTTTTATTCAGGCTTGTGAAAATGGGCATAGCACATCCAGCGACGGAGACAAGCTAAAATTAGAAAGCGATACGATAGCTTATTCTTGTTCTTCAACAATGAGTTCATGAATTTTTATATCAAGGGCTTCACATATCGATTCTAGCGTTCGGATATAGACCCGATCAACCTTATCCGAGCAGAGATGATTAATCGTACTTGGACGTAAATTCATTTGTCGGGCGAGTTGTCTTTGTGACATTCCACGCTCGTCTAATATATCTTTAAGTCGAATTTTTATTTTCATGCTATCCTCCATCGTTCCAACAGGGAAATATAGAGAGATTATACCACGAACCTGTCTGGAAAATCATTGAATGTCACGCTTAAAGGGTATATAATAACCTAATGGAACTGTTAGGCGTTACACTAATTACAATTTCCGTAACGATGGAGGATTAATGATGAATGTAATAGGCTATGTTCGGGTAAGCACACAAGGGCAAGCGAAGGATGGTTATAGCTTGTCTTACCAGCAGGACGAGATTCAAGCCTATTGTGACCGCCAAGGATGGCATCTCGTTCACGTCTTTACGGACGAAGGCATTAGCGGAGCAAAGGTAGATGAAGAAGCCTTAGAAGTCGAACGTGAAGGCTTTCAGGATATGATGACATTTATATCTAATAATAAGGTTAATTATGTGGTCGTTCTAAACACAAGCAGGTTATGGAGAAGTGACATTGTCAAAGTGCTTGTACATCGTGAATTAAAACGGCATAGCATTGATATTCAGAGCATCGAACAGCCCACATACAGCATATTTAAGAAAGACCCATCAGACTTTTTAATCAATGGTTTGATGGAATTGTTGGATGCTTATCAACGCCTAGAGATTACGATGAAGCTAGGGCGTGGGAGAAATAAGAAAGCATCCGAAGGCAAGTTTGCAGGAGGTGGCATTCCTTTTGGTTATAAGGGAAAACGTGGTTCGAAGAAAATAGTTATTGACGAGAAGCAAGCAGCAATTGTAAAGAGATTATTTCAATTAAAAGCACAGTTTCAAGCTTGGTCACTATCCGCATTAGCTGAGCAATTGAATGAAGAAGGGTTCACTACGGAGCAAGGAAAGTCATTTACCAAGGTACAGGTAAAACGCATTCTAGACCGTAAATCATTTTATCAAGGAAAATATCGTTACGGTCAGATTGAAGCAGATGGGTTGCATCAAGCTATTATTTAGTCAAGGAATACAATTAAGGTGAATAAGAGATTGCTAACGTGTCTTTGCGGCTCTGACCGCTCGAACTGAGGATGCAACCTTATCTTATCGTTGATGTTCTAGCCGCTCATTGAGTGGTTACTAATGGGCTGGATTCATACAGAGCAAGTATCTACGTAGTAATAAATCTTGTATGAAATGTAAATCAAACTTATTAGTAACGATTCAAATAACAATTACAAAAAGGGGCGAACAAAAATGATTGAGCAGCAAAATCTTATTTATGTGGGTGTAGACCTCCATAAACAGCATCATACAGCCGTCATTACTGATTGCTGGAACAAAAAGCTGGGAGAAATTAAGTTTGACAACAAGCCATCCGCATTTTCTTTGCTTGTTAAGGAAGTGAAGAAGCATACAAAAAAGAAGTTATCCGTTGTCTATGGCTTGGAAGATATAGGTGGTTACGGCAGAGGGTTAGCTGTTTATCTAATAGAACAGCAATGCTGGGTAAAAGAGGTTAATCCTAAGTTATCTAACGCTAGAAGAAAGAGCCATGTGACGGTCGAGAAGTCTGACAGTTGGGATGCAGAATGTGTTGCAAGAGTCTTGCGTGATGAATTGCACAATTTGCCTGACGCAAAGCCAATTGATCTATACTGGGCAATTAGCCAGCTTATAACGCAAAGGAAATGGCTAGCAAATAGTTTGTCTGGAACAGTGAAGAAATTACATCAACAGATTAGCTATCCGTATCCAAGCTATAAGAAGTTCTTCTCAGAAGTTGATGGCAAAACGGCACTTGCCTTTTGGGAGTCCTATCCTTCTCCACAGAAGCTAAAAGATGTATTCGAGGATGAACTTGCTATTTTTCTACGCAGTTATAGCAACAATGGACTTTCTAATAAGAAGGCTAATCAAATCTTATCGTTGATTGCTGCTGACGGTGATACGTATAGGGATTTTCAGGATTCAAGAGATTCTGTTGTGAAGAGTCAGGTGAAAACCATTGGCTTTCTGAAGAAGGAGATAGGAAGTATTGAAGTCGATATTGAGGACTTGATGAATCAGCTTGGTTTTCAGCTTGAATCCATGACAGGCATTGAATTAGTGACAGCGGCAGAACTTGTTGCTGAAATAGGAGATATTCACCGCTTTTCATCAGCAGACAAGCTTGCTAGATTTGCAGGAATCGCACCTGTGACCGTAGGTTCTGGGAATAAGTCGAGGAATTACAAGAGCAAGCAAGGTAACCGAGAATTGCATGACATTTTCAAAAACCTTGCCATCCGACAAATAGCCGTTACACGTACCAAGAAAGAGCCAAGGAATCCACATTTTCATGCATATTATGAGCAAAGGCTAGCAGAAGGTAAAACAAAGCAGCAAGCAATTGTTTGCATTATGCGTAAACTGGTAAATATCATTTATGCAATGATGAAAAACAAATCCGTTTACGTGATGCCGACCTTACCGATACAGCAAGCAGGATGATATAATTGGTGGTAATTGGATTGACATTCCAGTTGCCACCTCTTTTGTTCTAAGTTCCGTTTTATTAACTAGGATACGTATGAGGGGGCATTGGGGAATCCTTTAAGTCAAAATCTTTATACGTATGTGCATAATAATCCTCTTAACTTTATAGATCCATCGGGACATGTAGAAGTTAGTCTGCGAAACTACGCTTCGACATACGAAGGCTCAACGGTTTCATGGAATCAGAGCACCGGATATGCTACTGTCACTTGGCAGGGTATGAAGTTATCTGTTAAATCAACCGCGAATAATAACAGAAAAGGTAGTATTTACGTTGATGATTCTTTATTCGTAAATGCATTTGGAGGAGGTTACGAAAAACTTGTTGTTTATCAAGATTCAGTTACCAACAATGTATCTATTAGAGCAAACTTTAGTTATAGAGGCGAATCCGCTTATACGAGAATGCCTAATTCTGAAACCGCTGATGCCAATTGGGGAATAACATATTCAAGTGCATTTATTAAAGGAGTTGAAACGAACTGGAGTGGCACGTTTGGAGAATATAATGTCTCGACCTACGCAGATTATTACGCAGGCGGTATTAAAGTTTCATTTAAAGACAAATTAGGAATTTCAAACATGTCAGGGGGATGGTCAACAGCCAATCCAGGAAAGATAACAATGTACTATGGAGATTCCAGAGGAAATGGTGATCTATATTCGTCCAGTGACTTTATGTGGGTATCCGCTCATGAATTTGGTCATACACTTGGAGTTGGTGATGCATATAGTTCAAAAAACAGCACTGATGTAACGAGCATTTATAATCACTTCGGTACCGGTGTTCAAGAAATAGACATCAGAATGGTTTTAAATGCGTGGAGTACCGGAAAGTATCAAAGATGGGAATAAGGAGGAGTTCTTTCTTGAGGCTGTCGTTGTTGTGTATAGTTTGGGTACTTCTCATGCCGCGGCTCCATGTAAATTGCTCTTAAAATATGTTCCCATTGGGAGTATGATTATACGAGGAGGGGTACTATGTGCAATAAACATTTTTATTTATGGATTGGAATTATCGTATTAATAATCATTTGTTTAACCGCCTGTGAAAGGGACGGTGCCAAAGAGGTTTCAAAGGAGGTACCTCCTGGATTTATTTCATTAAATGTAGCCATCGATAATACTAACGGATCTCTACGTTACATGCCGTGGGAAAGCCAAATTGCATTTTTGGATGCTGACAATATCACGATATATCAAACGGGATTCGAAAACAGAGATTTTATTATTAAGTATAAGGGTGGATACTATATCAATGAGGAAAAGTATTTAGAATTGGTTGAAATTTCAAATTTAACTATGGAGCAGCGAAATCAGACATATCATCTAGGCGACATTGTCGGATTGCGTAAAAGTGCAACCGATCAATATGCAGTCAAGGTGGATGCGGTCCAGGTGGAAACAGTCGATGAGACAGAGATATATACAATTAAATTTTCCGTAGACCATGTTGATTATACTTACCAGATGGAACAGTTTTTTGATCATTTTGAAACTAAAAGTGGCAGGATCATTAAAGATTTTACCTTTTTAAATGAAGGAACAGTCCAAATTAAACTTCTAGCAGGGGATAAAATTAAGCTGATTGTATTAAAAAGTCCTGATTACGATGAATGTGTTAGGAGAGTAAGTATTGAGGAATAATCTTACGCACTAACACCTAGTCTGAGGCCGCTCGAACTGTCGAAAGGTGAGAAACAAGCTCATGTAGCTCTTAGCGGATGACCGCTACATCCCATGGGTTCGTTGAGAGGTTCATCAAACTGGAGATGGGCATTTAGGAAGGAGATCTGCTTAGTTAATTTTGGGTCAAATATTCTCAATTATCTGTTTCGCTTTGCTTAACATGCCGCTTGGAACATGATTGTAATAATTAATTGACATGGCGCCTCTATATTAAGTAAAGTAGAAGTGAGAGGTATTTAAACGTTTACGTAAACGTTTAAATCTATTTCTGGTGATGCGATTCTGAATCTTTACGGGAGGGTGCAGCTATGAAGGAATTTTTCTATCGTCCAGAAAATGCATGGATCGGAGACGTGATCCCCTATTATGAAGATCAAGAGTTTAAGTTGTTTTATCTTCATGGATGGAGAGAGAATTACAGGGAAGGTCTGGATAAGGGTTGGCATTTGATCAGTACGGACGATTTCTGCAATTACAGAGAGCATGGGGCTATTAACATACTCGGAGGAACGGGGCATGTTCTAAAGGTTGGGCCTACCTATCACTTGTTCTACTGTATTTTTCCGGAAGGAAAGCAACTGGTCTGCCATGCGACCGGAACGGATCTCATGAATTGGACGCCGATTCCAGAGAATACTTTTTCCGCCGACAACGTGGTTTACGAGCTCTCTGATTGGAGGGACCCCTTTGTATTTTGGAACGATGAAGAGGGGCAATATTGGATGCTTCTTTCCGCGATGGCCAAGGGACCTTCGAATCGCAAGGGATGTGTAGCCTTGCTCACTTCGCCGGACTTGAATAAGTGGTCGTATCGTGAACCGCTTTATGCGCCGAATATCCATGTCGGTGCCCACGAATGCCCGGAAATGTTTCGGATGGGAGAATGGTGGTATCTCGTGTACTCTAACTACACGGACCGATTCGCGACTTTCTACCGTATGAGCCGCTCGGCGAATGGTCCATGGATTACGCCAAAGGTCGACACATTCGATGGTCGCGCTTACTATGCGGCGAAGTCGGTTTCCGACGGGCAGAAGCGGTATTTGTTCGGCTGGAATCCGACGAAGGATGATGATTTGTTCGGGTGGAATCCTCCGAAGTACATCGGTAAAGATTATGATACTTGGGATTGGGGCGGAAATCTGGTAGTCCATGAGATCATCCAGCGTTCGGACGGTACTCTCGCGGTCAAGGTTCCGGATTCTGTGAATGAGGCTTTCGCAGTCGAGCAACCGCTGCAACTGGAATGGATTACGGGAACCTGGCAGTCGTCGTCATTAGAGTACACATGCGAATCTCCATATGCGTTTGCCGGCAGCTTATCGCAAGAGAATTTGCCTGATCGATGTAAAGTGTCGATGGCAATTCGGTTTTCGGCTCTTACGCAGGGGACCGGGATCATGCTGCGTGCTGAGAGGGGACTGGATTTTGCTTACTATATCACGCTTGAGCCGCAGCGTAATAGAGTTACGTTTCGTGGACCAATCATGCAAAGCGAAGATGGAGGTAAAACATTCCCATATGAGGTTGAATTAGAGCGTCCGATCGAACTATTGCCTGACCAGGATCACAAGCTTGAGATCTTTATAGATGGGTCGATTTGCGAGATCTATATCAATGAGGAAGTTGCAATGAGCGCCAGAATGTATGATATCGAACGAGGCAAGCTCGGATTGTTCGTTAGTCAAGGGAATGCTCAATTCAAGCAGGTGAAGGTTGAGACAACCAAGGGTTAATTTTCAAAATGAGTCCGGAAAAGTTTCTCCGATTCTTCGGCCAACTAGTAATTTCTGGTTGGCTTTTTGTGTGCTTGCATCAGATTTTATATTCAATGGCAAAGCAGGCCATGTATACGTAATATCCTATTTAGGGCTTATGGGGAGAACGTGGTAACAAGAAGGGGCGAACTTATTTTTCACAACTATGTACGGCCAATTACGTAAACGTTTACTATTTTTCCGGGAGCTGTTAAATGAATAAAAGATCATCTGCTATCAATCGAAAGTTATACTGGAATTTATTAAAACGTTATTTTTACCCGCTGTTAGGACCGCTTCTCTTAATGCTGATTATCCTGTATAGCATTATCGCTCTCCAATTATTCAATCCCTATCTGCTCCGAACATTCATCGACAGCGCTGCCGAAGGAGGTAACGAGAAAAATCTTATTACAATAGCAATTATGTACACGGCCGTAGCCGTGTCCGGGCAGATGCTGTCGACCGTCCTCACGTACTTAGGCGAAAAAATCGGCTGGCGAGCCACCAACGCGATTCGGAAAGATATGGCGGCCCACTATCTGTTCATGGATACCTCGAAGCAGAATGCCTTCTCGTCAGGAGAGATCATTCAGCGAATCGATGGGGATGTCAACACGCTGCAAAACTTCTTTTCCCATTTTTTCGTTAAACTTCTAGGTAACCTTTCGATCATTGCAGGTGTTCTCACTCTACTCTATATAGAGGATTGGCGAATCGGAGCCACATTAACGTTGTTTGCATTCATAGCACTGTTGTTTCTTGAGAAAATTCGATATATTGCCGAGCCTTTTTGGGTAAAGGAGAGGGAGATCAACGCCGAATTTATAGGTTTTTTAAACGAACGCTTCAAGGGTCGCGAAGATATCCGCTCTAACGGCGGAATAATATACGTCATGCAAATATTTCACAATTTCCTACGTAAGTGGTTCCCCGTTTTAAGGAAAGCTCAGCTATTCAGTTATGCAATGTGGATGACTACCATTTTCGTGTTTTCCATCGGAAGTGCCATGGTTTTTAGCGTTGGGGGTTATTTGTACCTGAACAAAGCGATCACGATTGGAACACTATTTTTGACTCTCCAATTTATGGATTTGCTCATTGATCCCATCGAAAAAATTAGGGAGCAATTAATTGACTTTCAAAAAGCGCATGCAAGTATCAAGCGGGTGATTGGCTTGTTTTCTATCGAACCTGCGCCTGCACAGTCAAAAAACATGAGACTGGATTCCGGAGCCATAGAAGTGGAATTCAAAGATGTCATCTTGCGGTACGAAGAGGGAATTACGGTGCTGAATGGAATCAACTTCCGTCTGGAGTCAGGGAGAAAATTGGGGCTTCTTGGGCGGACAGGAAGCGGAAAGTCAAGCTTAGCCCGTTTACTCCTGCAATTATATAAACCGTCTGCAGGCAACATTCTACTAAACGGGATCGAAGCTAGCTGTTACGATCCGCGTGAGATCAGAAGAAACATCGGGTTTATTACCCAGGAAGTCAAACTCACTCATTCTTCCTTACGGGATAACATTACTTTATTTAACCCGGATATTTCAGATGAGAAGATAATGAAGGCCATAGCAGAGCTTGCACTGAACCGGTGGTTTACTGGATTGTCTAATGGACTGGATACTCTTTTACTAGGAAACGGAATTGGGGTTTCGGCAGGTGAAGCCCAATTGATTGCCTTGCTACGGGTTTTATTACTGGAACCAGGACTCGTGATTCTGGATGAAGCCTCGTCCCGTCTGGATAAGGATACCGAAGCCATGATTGAACATGCGATTGACAAATTGCTAGCCGGCAGAACGGCTATTATCATTGCTCATAAATTGTCGACCATTCAGCGGACAGATGAAATCATGATAATTGAGAATGGTCGGATAATGGAACATGGTCAAAGGGAACAGTTAGCGTCCTGCCGGTCTACCCGATTTTACAGGTTGTCCCAACTAGAAACTATCGATGGCGAGGTCGTAAACGAGTGAATACATTTCAATACATGTGGCAATTGATACGCTATCGTCCATGGCTTTATATAGTGAATGGCATCATCTGGATGCTTATTCATCTGGCGCCACTTTTTACTGGTTTGGTTACCCGAGATTTTTTCAACAGCATTACCGCAGGCCGACTTGATATTTCCTATTTGACAATTCTGATTGCCATGCTGCTTACAATAGCCATCTCCAGAGTCGTGCTAATTATTTTTGGATCTTTGACGGATGTGCTGCATCGTTTCTCCATTAATGCATTGATACGTCGAAATATTTTTTATCATTTACTGGTGGGATATAAGGGGAACACGTCATCCGGCGAGGTCATAGTTAATATGCGTGATGATTCCGATCAAGCCGAAAACGCGATAAGCTGGACGTTGGACGTCATTGGAAAATTTGTGTTTGCCGCAGTGTCATTCGTTGTTCTGTTTTCGATAAATGGCAAGATCACATGTCTGGTTTTTATTCCGCTAATATTGATCGTTGTCATTACTAATCTCGCCAACAGGCGATTGGAGCAATACCGGTCGGCAAATCGTACTGCCGCCTCGAACGTAGCCACGGTGATTGGGGAGATCGCGGAGATGTCTCAAATCATTAAAATCTTCGGTGCAGAGAAACGCGTAATTGAACGGTTTGACAACCTAAATACAGTCCGCAAATCGCTGGATATAAAAGATAAGCTGTTGACACAAATTCTTAACTCTATTTTCAATAATACGGTATCTATCGGAACCGGTCTGATCCTTATTCTGTCGGTCGGTGAGATGAAAACAGGAAGTTTCACCGTCGGTGATTTCGCGTTGTTTATTTATTATTTACATTATATTACGGAATTCACACAGATCTTCGGAAGCTTTCTGTCCCATTATCGACAGACAGGGATTTCATTCCGAAGAATGAGTGATTTATTCATGCCTTCGAGGAAACATGATCTAGTACAACATGCACCTTTATCTTTAAAAGAAGATCCGTCGATTGAGTCCGATGGAAGTCCTGGTCATTTTGCCGAATTGGAGTCTTTGACCCTGCATGATCTAACCAGTCTATATCCAAACTCGACAAATGGTGTATACAATATCAGTTTCTCGGTTAAAAGAGGCAGCTTTACAGTCATTACTGGCAGAATTGGCTTTGGAAAAACCACCTTGCTTCGGGCATTGCTTGGTCATTTGCCGCTTCAAGACGGCCAGATTAGATGGAATGATGAAGACATAACGCATATGGAAGCATTTTTCTCGCCGCCTAGATGCGCTTATACTCCGCAGGTACCTGTTTTATTCGGTGAAACACTTGAACAAAACATCAAGTTAGGTCAGGATCTATCGCCGGAGCAGCTTAACAAAGCGTTGTTTTTATCAGTCTTGGGTGATGACGTTGCCGATATGCCTGCTGGGTTAAACACCTTTATCGGACTATCGGGTACGAACTTGTCCGGCGGACAGCAGCAGCGGACTGCCGTTGCCCGAATGTTCAGTAAGAATACGGAATTATTCGTGATGGATGATATATCCAGCGCCTTGGATGGAGAAACCGAAAAAAAGCTTTGGGAACGAATCCGGAAAAATAACAACTTAACCTGCATTGTGGCTTCCCATAAAAAAGAATGTTTCATGCAGGCAGATCAAATTATTTTTTTGAAAGACGGGAAGTTGGAAGCTCAGGGGACGCTTAGTGAACTTTTAGAAAGCAGTGAGGAAATGAGAAAATTATGGTATTCAACCAAAATGAAAGGCGGGTGATTTCGAATGGCTATGAATTTTGTCCAACATCGATCTACCTATTAAGTATCCTCCTATTACAGCAGACTCTCATTACTCTCATCTGTTTGCTGTAGTTTCTACTAAAGAAAAAGCAATTCCTTGGTTTTACAATCATTATATATAATTGGAAATTAAACGAACCTATGATGAAGGAATCGAGTTGGACTTTTTTGTTGTATTGCTCCAACGGCAACGATGGTAATTCACGATTTCATCTTCCTAATTCCGCATCGTTTTTAAGGTGCTTCGCACCGTATCATGGTCAATCAACTCCCCTTGCTGACACCAACGGTTAAAGCCAAGACTGGCTGCACGGACGTTTGGCGAAAAGTCGTACCAACAAGAAAAGGCTTCTTTCCATTCCCAAACACTGCGTAACAGCGGGGGAAAGTTCAGTAGAACGTCTAGTTGGGTTTTGCTCTTTTCTGACAGGGTATTGGCTGGCGGATTTATCAGACGATGGTGGCTTTTCAGAATCGCCATTGCCCGGGGCACAAGTATGTACTGGACCGATTTATGAAATAACAACAATACAGGGACTTGCAGATGTTTTCATTTTATCCTCGTTACTCTTGCGTGATTTCGTCAACCGCTTATTGTGGTTTTGAACCACAAAACTTTCAAAAATACTTTTCTAAAGAAAAAATGCCGATGGAAACGTTCCATAGTATTGGAACGATTCTATCGGCTAGGCCAGTTAAAAATAAACCATTGATGCATAGAGCTTACGCTTCTTGCGTTTCATGTGCGGCAGTAGTAGACTTTCTAGGGAGAATTCTATACATGGACTTGGTGATCACGGTGCTGATTATAAAGAAAACAGCAGCTAACTCATACATAACTGTTACCGAGAACATATCCTTCAGCAAGCCGGAGAAGCTCATCGTCAAAACCATGGCTCCAATGAATAGCGGAGTCAGCATGCCATTTACTCTGCCTACAAACGCTTCATCCGTATTTCTGAGGATGAGGGTTTGAATGGCTACCTGAAAGGCAGGAGTAACAAATCCAATGAAAAATTCCGCTGAAAATGTCAACCAGAAGTGCGAAGATAATCCGGCTGTCATGAGGCAAACGGCATTCACCAAAAAACCAGTCGTTAATAAATACAGTGGACCCACGCGTTTGCTTGCTATGACAGATAGCACGCCTCCTAAAATCATGCCGATTCCTTTAGAAGTAGCGATCCATTGATAGTAGGATTCGGGTAGGCTTAATTGCTCAGTGACGATAAAGATTCCCATGGGTACAACCAATCCAACACCAAGTCCGGCGATAAGAAAAGAAATTCCGAGCAGTGTTAATAAACGATTGGAAAGCACATATTTGAGCCCAGCTTTCATTTCCGCCATCACATGATTATCCATTGTTTTTTTAGGCGTGCCATCTGAAGGAATGAAGGTTAGTGCGATCGCTGAGAGCAAGAAAGAAATGCTCATGATACCAATTGAGATATGAATCCCGAATTGCTGATAAACAAACGTCCCGAGCACAGGCCCCATCATCATAAAGATGGCCAACACGGTCTGGAACAGAGACATGCTGCTCTGCATCATCTCTTCCTTTACATTCTGTTTAAATAGCTTCATAGCAGAAGGCTGTGAAAACTGAGACATAATAGAGGAAACAATGGTGGCGAAAAAAATAGCCTTCCAGGTTCCGTATGTCAGCGCAAGAAGAATAAACAAAATGGAAATGGCACTGAGTATATCGCACCATACCATTGTTTTTTTAGGATTCCATCGATCAGCAAACGTTCCTCCAATAAAAGAAAAGATGAAGATAGGTAAAAATTCAGCAACCGAAATCATGGAAACGGCAAAGCCATCCCCACCGGTATGCTCTACAACGTAAAGCAAAATAGCAATGTTTCTTACCCAAATACCAAGCTGTAGAAAAAAGGTAGAGACGAGTATTGAACTTAAAAACTGAGGGGATACCATAATGTGCACGATCCTTTACACGCCACTCCGAGGGCATTGATTTAGTGATAGAAGATGATGAAACTATCTTTATCCATTACATCAAGATTATTAAAGAGAGGAGGTATTCTCAAGCGTGTTGTTCTGCTATATGCAACAACCACTCTTTTTTTTTTCTATTCCGGCAAGTCTGCTGGGTACACTTATTAAAGTTTTATTTGTTTGTAGAGAACGCTAAGAAAATTGTAAAGAAGGGTTCTATTATGATAGAGAAGCCAGATCAACAGCCGTATTTGCTTTCCTCTGTGGCCAATGCGCTACGTATCATGAACAGCTTTACGGTAGAGAAGCCGACGAAAGGCGTTAGCGAACTGGCTGATGAGCTGGGGATCAGCAAAAGCGCTGTAAGTCGATTGTTAAGCACGCTTGCAAGCGAGGGGTATGTGCTAAAGGAACCAACCACCCAAAAATACAGCCTGGGACTGCAGATACTGAAATTGAACAGCGTGGTCACGAGTCAATTGGAGATTAATCACGCTGCGCAGCCTATCATAAGGGAATTGGCGAAGTCAACGGGAGAAGCTGTATTAATCTCTGTACTGGAGGATGAGATCGTTTATATTGAACAAATTGAATGTCGGCATCAGGAGTGTATATTGCCTCTTGTGGGATATCGCAGCCCTGCGCATTGCACGAGCGCTGGCAAGCTGTTGCTGGCGTATTATGAGAAAGAAAGGCTCCATAAGCTGGTGAAGAAAGGATTTACATCTTATACTGCAAAAACGATTACGGATAAGGAAGTGCTGCAGAAGCAGCTGATGGAAATTCGGAAATTACATTTTAGTTGCTGTGAATCCGAGTATTTGGAAGGGCTGATCTGCTTTTCAGCACCCATTAGAAATTACATGAACAGTGTCGTTGCAGCCATCACGATTATGGGGCCTGTTCAGCGAATAAATGAGCATACGCGGCAGAGTATTATCAACAAACTTATAAGATCTGCCAGAGAAATATCTAGGGAGCTTGGCCAGAATGGATGACAAGCTTTTCTATTCTAGAAAATTCACTGTCGTGAACCTTTTGACGTATTGACAAAAAATAAAGAATTAATAATAATATAATGGAAGCGCTTACTCAAACGGTTTCAATTAAACGTTTACGTAAACGTTTACGTTATGAAGTGAGGTGATTGACTCTCTGCAATGCAGCCGAGCTGACGGGGGAACGGTATGGTTAAGTAATGGTTACAAGTAGTCACTTTCCCGGAATGAAATATGGAGGAGTGAATGAAAAAAACTCCTACAGTGTAGGAGGAAGCAAATGTTAGATGGTGCGTGGGAAAGACCTGTCCCAACTGCCTCGGCGAATGCCGAGAGGCTTGGGCTAATACGAGGAGGAACATAAGTGAAATTGAGAAGGAGATTTTTAATTGTACTGATTTGTTCTATGCTGAGTCTCATGATTCAACCGATGTTACCTGAGCAACAGGTTGAAGCTGCCGCATCAATTATTTCACAATGGAAATTTGATGAAGGTGCAGGTAACATCACAAAGGAAGCTATAAGCGGTTCGAATAACTCCATAAACTACATTCACAATAATGCAAAGTATAAACCCTCTACAGATCCAATTTGGAGAAGCGATGGCATTTCGAACAGCGCTTTGTTATTTGATGGCTACTCAAATTGGGTAACTAACAACCCGATTTCAACACCTTCGCAAGCAATGTCCATCGAAGCCTGGATTGCTCCCAGAGCCTATGAATGGGGAGATAATGGAGTAGTTTCTGCAATTGTTAATCAGCATGATAAATCTGCTAAACAAGGCTTCCTGCTTGGGGTGTTCCGCCATGGTAGTTGGACATTTCAAGTAGGTGCGAATGGCAACTGGTATGAATTATGGTCCTACGAGCCTCTTCCAAAATTCGAATGGTCGCATATTTCTGCGACTGTAGATGGTATAAATGGAAATATGAAGCTTTTTCTTAATGGTAAGGAAGTTGCATCAAGAACGATCCCATCAAACTCTTCGATTTCACACTCTAATAATCCGCTCTTGATAGGCAAGAACAATCAAAGTACTCAACTTGCTGTATTTCCGCTAAATATGTTCAATGGTTTAATCGATGAAGTTAAGATCACAAACGGCTCCTATAGTGAGTCTGACGCACAAAGTTCTTATCTGAACTGGATCAATCAACTAGGCGGGAATATTCCCACACCAAATCTTACCTTTGATCGTAGCGTCTATGATGGTGACAAGCATCGGCCAACATATCATGCGATAGCACCTGGACACTGGATGAATGAACCGCATGCACCTTTGTATTATAATGGGCAGTATCATTTATTCTACCAAAACAATCAGCATGGTCCTTACTGGCATAATATGCATTGGGGACACTGGGTAAGCGACGATATGGTACATTGGCGTGATCTTCCTCCAGCCATTGCACCTGAGCTTTTCCAAGTGGATCCGGATGGTGATTGGACAGGAACTGCCGTTATTGACGATCAAGGCAACCCGACATTGTTTTTCACTGCGGGGAATGACGCTAGACCATATATTCAAAGTAATCAAAATGTTGGCGTTGCCCGCAGCACAGTCATGACAGATGGAGATAATGATTTAACGAAATGGGTTAAGGAGAGTAAACTAGCGGTTGCTCAGCAGCCAGGTCAAGGCAAAGCAGGTGAATTCCGTGATCCATATGTATTCAAAGACGGAGACACTTGGTTTATGTTAGTAGGGACTGGGGTTGAGGGGCAGGGAGGAACTGTAGCAGTATACTCCACTACGGATTCGAATTTAATGGACTGGAGCTACAGAGGACCACTCTATCAAAATACAAATTATCCTTACTTAGGGGGAGTATGGGAACTTCCTGTGCTATTGCCTCTTGGAAATGGTAAACATGTGCTCGCTATTAGCCCAGTAGGCTCCGGAGCGAATGTCGAAGTATTCTATTGGATTGGAGTTTGGAACAAAACTACAGCTAAATTCACACCTGATCATCAAGAACCCCAATTAATGGATTTCGGAGATTTTAAATTCACTGGTCCTAGTGGGTTTGCGGATCCGGTAACAGGGAGAAATATTCTGTTCACGATTGCACAAGGTGAAAGAGGCTCGCAGGAGGAATTTGACTCAGGTTGGGCGCATAATGCTGGATTACCTGTAGAATTGAGTCTCAGATCGGACGGAAGACTAGGAATTAAACCCATTTCTGAGCTTCAATCATTAAGGGGACAACAACTTATTAATATAACATCTGATACATCATTATCAAGCGCGAATACACTGTTGAATTCTATATCAAGCGATACATTAGAAATCGAAATAGAGTTGAATCGTGGATCCGCAGATGGTGTCGGAATGAAAGTAAGAAAATCTCCCAATAGCGAAGAAGAAACATTGATTTATTACAATCACAGTACGGATGAATATGGTGTGGACCGAACAAAGACGGTAGCGGGCGTAAACAAGGGTATTCAGAAAGGAAATGTAGACATTGGGAGTGAGAATGTCAAACTTCATATCTATTTGGATAAGTCAATGGTCGAGTCTTATCTAAATGATCTTAAGTCAATAACTACACGTACTTATAGCACGAGAAATGACGCAAAAGGATTGCAACTTTGGGCTAATGCGAACGCCGGTTCAGTCGTTGTTAAATCCCTCAAGGTATGGGCGATGAATTCTGCATATACACCGGTTCCTGTAAGCGGTATCAATATTGATCCTGCAAATCTACAAGTGAGTGTCGGTGGTAAAAAGTCAATAACTCCAATCGTAATGCCTCAAAATGCGACCAATAAGAATGTAATCTGGAGTTCAAGTCATCCAAATGTTGCAACCGTGGTGAACGGTGTCGTCACTGGTATTGCACCAGGCAGCGCAACTATAACAGCCACGACAAGAAATGGGTCAAAGACAGCTTCCAGCGCAGTTACAGTATCTGAACCTACTGTTTCAGTGAACCTGTTAAATGGGGATTTTGAGACAGGGAATCTAGCAGGCTGGAACGTGGAGAGCGGCGGAGCTTTCTCAAATTTATCTATTACTAATCAATCCACATTCCAAGATAACCAGCCGTTCAATCATGAAGGAACCTATCATTTATTCGGACTAATGAACGGAGATGCAGCAACAGGTGTTCTTAAATCCAATAGCTTTACGTTGGGCGGTAATGGGCAAATCAGCTTCTTAGCGGGCGGCGGTTCAGATATTGATAAGCTTTATGTTTCGTTTGTTAGGGCTTCTGATCATAAAGAGTTATTCCGATCAAGCGGACCAGGCACGTACTGGAACTGGCAAAGCGTAAAAGGAGTGACAGAGAGCTATACGAAACGATATTGGGACGCAACCAATTATATTGGGACTGAAATGTATATAAAAATTGTAGATGAGCGTACGGATAGTTGGGGGCATATTAACGTAGATGAATTTATTGTACCTATTGAACCGGGGAGTATCGATACGGAAGCTCCTACAGCTCCAACGGATCTTGCAGTGACCGGTAAAACAGCTTACGAAGTATCGCTTTCCTGGACGGCTTCTACGGATAACAAAGAAGTAATGGGCTACGACATTCTAAGAGATGGGAATAAGATAGCTACTACGACTGCAACTAGCTTTACCGATGAGGGTTTAAATGAAGCGACATCATATACCTACTCTATAAAGTCAATTGATACATCTGGGAACTTCTCTTTGGAGAGTGATGAACTCGCCATTACTACAGACGTTGCGCCACCAACAAGCAGCTTGCTTAATCATGATTTTGAGAGTGGTGATCTGACAGGATGGACAATAGTGAGCGGCGATGCATTCAGTGCCGCGGATATAAGTTCCGCACCGGATTGGGGCTGGGGAGGACCATTCGGACAGAGTGGGGAGTACCACCTCTGGGGATTCAATGATGGAGAAGATAGCCAAGTTGGGGTCCTTAAATCGGAAACGTTTACTTTAGGTGGATACGGCAAGATTGATTTTCTTATTGGCGGCGGGAATAATATTAACAATCTGCATGTAGCGCTAGTACGTGCATCCGACGGTGCAGAATTGTTCAAAGCTACCGGTGCGGACGACGAGGCGTATAGCCGAGTTCGATGGGATGCTTCTGCATTTATCGGGATAGATTGTTATATTAAAATTGTTGACAGTGCAACAGGCGGCTGGGGGCATCTTAATGTGGATGATGTCAATGTGCCTGTTGCTGTAGGAGAAGGAGATACCCAAGCACCGACAACGCCAACCCAGCTAACTTCACCATCGAAGACGAGTTCTACAGTAACGCTATCCTGGTCAGCTTCGACAGATAATGTGGGTGTGCAGAGCTACGTGGTGTACCGTAATGGAACAGAGGTTGGGACTACTTTAACTGCAAGTTATACGGATACAGGGCTGACAGCAAGCACCGCTTACATCTATACAGTGAAAGCCAAAGATGCTGCAGGCAATCTGTCCGTGTCGAGCAATAGTTTAAATGTAACCACAGAAGCGGCCTTGCAAGTCGGCAGTTTGACCAATCATGATTTCGAAAGCGGGAATCTGACAGGATGGACAATAGCGAGCGGCAACGCGTTCAGTACTGCGGATATAAGTTCCGCACCGGATTGGGGCTGGGGAGGACCATTCGGACAGAGTGGGACGTACCACCTCTGGGGCTTTAAGGACGGAGGAGATAGTCAGATAGGAGTGCTTAAGTCAGAAACATTTACTTTAGGCGGAAACGGCAAGATTGATTTCCTTATTGGCGGCGGGAATAATATTAACAATCTGTATGTAGCGCTAGTTCGTGCATCCGACGGTGTAGAATTGTTCAAAGCCACCGGTTCGGACAACGAGGCATATAGCCGAGTTCAATGGGATGCTTCTGCAAGGATAGGGATAGATTGTTATATTAAAATTGTTGACAATGCAACTGGTGGCTGGGGACATCTAAATGTGGATGATGTCAACGTGCCTGTTGCTGCAGGAGGTGCAGACACCCAAGCCCCAACTGCGCCTTCCCAGCTAACTTCATCATCGAAGACCCACTCTACCGTAGCATTAACCTGGTCTGCATCTACTGACAATGCAGGGGTGCAAAGCTATGTGGTGTATCGCAATGGAACAGAAGTGGGAACAGCTTCAACAACAAGTTATACGGACACCGTGTTGACGGCAAGCACCGCTTACATCTATACAGTGAAAGCCAAAGATGCTGCAGGCAATCTGTCCGTGTCGAGCAACAGTTTAAATGTAACTACTGAAGCGGTACCGCAAGTCGGTAGTTTGACCAATCACGATTTCGAAAGCGGGAATCTGACAGGATGGACAATAGTGAGCGGAAATGCGTTCAGTGCTGCGGATATAAGCTCCGCATTGGATTGGGGCTGGGGAGGACCATTCGGACAAAGCGGCACTTATCACCTCTGGGGCTTCAAGGAAGGAGGAGATAGTCAAGTCGGTGTGCTTAAGTCAGAAACGTTTGCTTTGGGCGGAACCGGACAAATCGATTTCCTGATTGGCGGAGGAAATAATATAAGCAATCTGTATGTAGCACTTGTGCGTGAGGCCGACGGTGCGGAATTGTTCAAAGCAACAGGCGCGGACAACGAGGCTTATAACCGAGTTCACTGGGATGTTTCCGCATGGATCGGAACGGACTGTTACATCAAGATTGTTGACAACGCAACGGGGGGGTGGGGACATCTGAACGTGGATGATGTTAATGTACCTGCTCTATAAATATCGAAGATAGCGGGCGATTAATTTAAAGGAAGGAGCCAAGTTCATGCTTGGCTCCTTTCTTTAATCTGCATAAATGTATAGGTTGATTTTCGGCGGGTTTGCGTTGGGGCGCATAACTCGCTTTTTCTTAGCCAAATGGTCCGAACGCAGAGCTATCGCAAATTGTTTGTTATGCTTCTCAATAAGACGGCAGAGTGCCTCATTTGCTTCTTTCATCCTGATGATGCCAAGCAGGCTTCAATGACCAGACGATCCTGAAGCGTCACCAGAGGCGTTCAACACGGCCCTAGGCTTGCGGTGTGGTCGCTTTAATAGTTATGGGATGACATTAGCACAGAAGAATAACAATATGTAGGAACTAATGTTGACAGAATAAATGAAAGCGCATATAATTAGCTCATAAAAACGATTACGTAAACGATTTTATAGGTGGGGGAAACGAGTGAAAGTTGGGATTAAAGAAGTAGCCGAGGCAGCAGGAGTATCTATTGCAACAGTCTCTCACGTGGTTAACAATACCAGGTACGTTTCCGAAAAAACAAAGGCGAAAGTGTACGACGCTATGAAACAACTGGATTTCCGTATTAATGCAGTCGCTCAAAGCTTAAGGAGCCAGAAGTCTAATACGATCGGCCTAATTGTTCCTGTTCTTCCTTCGGACACCTCGAATTTTTTCTTTATGACTGTCGCGCAAGGAATTCAGAAGACATTAAGACGGTACGGTTACCAGGTGTTGCTCAGCAACAACTCGACGGAAGAGCTGGAAGAAGAGATAGAGCAGATCAAGTTGTTTAATTCAAAACTCATCGATGGGCTGATCATTGCTTCCATCGCGGATGATGTGGGTTATTTGGACGATACGGTAAATTCTCGTTATCCGGTTGTCTTTATCGACCGCAGGCCTGTGGGCTACCACGGCGATTTCGTGCTGGCGGACGGTTTCGGGGGATCGCATAATGCGGTTCAAACGCTGCTCGATAAAGGGCACAGGAAAATAGGTCTTATAACGGGTTCATTAGGAATTTCCACGAGCAATGAACGAATGGAAGGTTATAAGAAAGCGTTATCAGATCGCGGTATTGAATTCGATCAGTCGATTGTAAGAGAAGTGCCGGCAAACTTTGAGAGCGGTTATAATTGCGCGAAGGAACTTCTTGCTTCCTCCGACATCACGGCGCTGTTCGTCGCTAATAATGTATTGACCATGGGAGTCGTTGCTTGCTTGCAAGAGCTTAAGATTAAAATTCCGGATGAGCTTGCTGTAATCGGATTTGACGACTATGATTGGACGAAGATTACGATGCCGCCGCTATCGGTTATCCGTCAGCCGTCTTTTGAAATAGGCGTGAAAGCGGCAGAAGTGATGATACAAAGAATAGAAAATCCAGCTGAGCAACAAAGTAATGAATACCGATTACCGACAACTTTAATTATGAGAGAGTCGTGCTAGCTTGATTAGCAAGATAAGCTAGCACTTTTTTTACCGCGAAATAAAAACGTTTACGTAAACGTTTTTGTTATAAGTAATAGGAGGAATTGGCAATGCGTATGAAACGAATTCTGGTTAACTGGGAATTATATTTGTTAATGTTGCTTCCCGTGTCTTATTTTATCATTTTTCGCTATTTGCCCATGTACGGGGTCCAAATCGCATTCAAAGATTTCTCGGCCGCTAAAGGGATATGGGACAGTCCTTGGGTGGGTTTCGATCATTTTGTAAGGTTCTTCAATTCTTACAATTTCGAGCAAGTTCTTACTAATACCGTTTACTTAAGCGTACTCCTGCTTGTTATTGCATTCCCGATTCCGATAATCATTGCTCTGATGTTGAATCAAGTCAAACATCAAAGATTTAAAAAATTCATGCAAACGTCCATCTATGCCCCTTATTTTATCTCTACCGTCGTTTTAGTTGGCATGGTGTTCGTATTCCTCTCCCCAAACAGTGGTCTCGTTAACCATATTATCAAGGCGTTCGGCGGAGAGCCGGTTATGTTCATGGCAGATTCGGAATGGTTCAGGCCAATCTACGTGTTTACCGAAGTATGGCAGACGACTGGTTTTTCATCCATTATCTATTTGGCCGCTCTAGCTGCAATTGATCCCCATCTACACGAAGCGGCAGTCGTAGACGGAGCTAACAAATGGAAAAGGGTTCTGCATATTGATCTTCCCGGTCTAATGCCAACCATCGCGGTATTGTTTATTCTTGCTGTGGGAAATTTGATGAACATAGGTTTCGAAAAAGCGTTTCTAATGCAAACGGATATTAACGTAGATGCTTCAGAAATCATTCCTACGTATGTGTACAAAATTGGAATTCAGAGGGCGCAATATAGTTTCTCAGCGGCGATTGGATTGTTTAATGCTGTCATTAATTTGGTTCTACTGTTTATTGTTAACAGGACAGTTAAAAAAATGAGTGGAAACGGCTTGTTCTAGAAGAGGAGAGAGTAGAAAATGATTAGCATAAAAAGAAAAACGACCGGAGACGTGCTCTTCGATGTCGTCAACTATACACTACTCATCGGATTTATGCTTATGATCTTGTATCCGCTTTATTTTATTCTGATCGCATCTTTCAGTGATCCGAATCTTGTCGGCACTGGTGATGTGTGGTTGATACCGCACGGAATCACATTCGAAGGCTATCAGCGGATTTTCAATGATGGAGCGATCTGGCTTGGGTATCGAAATTCGCTTCTTTACGCAGTACTTTCGGCGTTCATCGGTACATCGCTTGCCATCATGGCGGCCTACCCTTTGTCACGAAAAGATTTTTATGGCCGAAACGCATTCATGATCTTTTTTGCGGTCACATTGTTTTTTAACGGTGGACTGATCCCAACCTATTTGCTTATGCGGAACATGCATTTAATGGATACCATTTGGCCGGTAGTTCTACTTCCCGCACTCGATGCCTTCGTCATCATTATTGCGAGAACTTTTTTCCAAGGTCTTCCTGAAGAAATAAGAGAATCGGCGAGTATGGACGGATGTACGAATATGCGATATATCTGGAGCTTTGTATTGCCGTTATCAAAGCCGATCATTGCCGTTCTTGCCCTGTTTGCGATCGTAAAGCAGTGGAATGGATTTTTCGACGCTTTGATTTATCTGAAAGACGAAGCGGCGTATCCGTTGCAATTGATTTTGAGAAATATACTGATTCAAAACCAGCCTACGGGTAACCTGTTGTCGGACATTCAGTCGGCAGTCGAGCAGCAAAGGATTGTTGGATTAATCAAATACGGCGTTATTATTGTCGCAGCGCTCCCGCTTTTAATTCTTTACCCGTTCTTGCAACGTTATTTTGTACAAGGGGTGTTCATCGGGTCTGTTAAAGGCTAAGAGCGAATCCACACCGTAAATTAAATAAGGAGGTGATTCGTGCCTCGGAGGAAACCGTGGACCAATAGCAGGGCCAGTTCTTACTGATATGCAAGCAATTAAAGGGAGGTTTCTGTACAAATGAAAAGAAAGTCGTCCATTACATTGGCAGTCATCGTAAGCGCAACAATGGTTCTATCAGCATGCAGCGGCAACAGTGGTAACAATGAATCACCTACGGCAAGTACAAATACCGAACCGTCTGCAAGCGCACCGGCATCCGAAACGTCAAACGGTAGCCAATTCCCGCTAAAAGAAAAAATCACTTTGAAGGCGTCCGCGCACCGCCCTGTGCTTGCTCCAAGCGACTTCAACGAGCAGCCACTTCTCCAAGAGCTTGAAAAAAATACGAACGTTCACATCGAATGGGAGACGACCGTAGACAACGACTTTATCGAGAAACGCAATTTGCTGCTTGCGAGCGGCAGTCTCCCTGACTTCTTCTTTAGCGGTCGTTTCTCGGATACCGAGCTGGTTAGATATGGCCAAGAAGGCACCCTCATTCCTCTGAACGACTTGATCGAAAAAAATATGCCGAATCTGAAATCAATCCTAGATAGCAGGCCGGATATCAAAGCGTCGATCATGGCTCCTGACGGCAATATCTACTCCCTGCCAATCGGTGAGGAAATCGGCTCCGGACAGGAAGAGATCGGCGCGAATCCGGACTTCCTGTACATCAATAAAGATTGGCTCGACAAGTTGAAACTTCAGATGCCGACGACGATTGACGAGTTTACGACAGTACTGCAAGCATTCAAAAAGCAAGATCCAAACGGTAACGGAAAGGCAGACGAAATTCCGCTAACGTATATCGATAATTTCTGGACAGGCGACATCGGCGTTCTGTTCGGAGCATTCGGCGTGCCGGACAAGACACATCGCCCGAACAACCCGACTTATATCGATCACCTTAACGTGGATAACGGGAAAGTCTCTATCTCCGCTCAGCAAGAAGGCTTCAAACAAGCGGTATCTTATCTGAACAATTGGTTCAAACAAGGCTTAGTTGACTTGGATGCCTTTACGCACGATTATGATACGTATTTTGCTAGAGGAAAAACGGAAGACGAGACGATCGGCGCTATGATCTGGTGGGACAAAAACGATGTTGTCGGTCCTGAAAGAAGCGAACATTGGGTCATTGTGCCTCCGTTCAAAGACATGGTCGTCAAATGGAACAGCGGCGGCGGTCTTGGCCGCGATGGCGCAGCCATCACAAAAGACAACAAATCCCCGGAAATTACGGCGGCATGGCTGGATTCCTTCTATGAGCCGACAATGTCTGCCCAAGCTCGTTTTGGACCTATCGACGTTTGGTTTGACAAAGACGCCAGCGGGAAGCTAATTCAGAAGGCGGTAGAGAATCCGGGGGAGCTCAAGCAAAAAACGGCGGTAACCAATGGTATCGGTCTTCTTCTATCCGAAATGGAAGATAAAGTTGCTTATATTGAACCGCGCGCTCAAGGACGTATTGATGACAGCGTCAAATATTACGTTCCGCAAATGCAAAGCGAAAAATTCCCTAATCTCTTCTTCAATCCAGAGGAATTGGAAGTCATTGATCGTCTGAAACCGGATATTTCCGCCTACATCAACAAAATGCGCGCTAAATGGCTGCTCAGCGGCGGTGTAGAAAAGGAATGGGAAGAATTCCAAGCAACTTTGAAAAAGATGGGCATTGAAGAATTGCTTAAAGCCCACCAATCCGGTTACGACCGTTATGTTGCTGCACAGAAATAATCTGATATAAGCTCGAAATCAGGCCGGAACGCACAACAGTTCCGGCTTGTTTCCTCAAAGAGAATGGAAATAGGATGGGAGTGGAAAGATGCAATACTCGAATCAACGAAATCGATCTTTCATCGCTAGCTGGTCATTTGATGAAGGCAGTGGAAACCTGACAAGAGACGCGGCTTCAAGTAAAGAAGACAAGATTGAAAATGCTCTTGAAAAAGGAAGGTTTGGGCCGCCGCAGCATCCTGTGTGGCATCAGGGGATATCTGGAACTGCCTTGTCGTTTGATGGGTATTCCACGTATATTCGCCGTTCGTCTGCCGATGTAGAGAAACCAACCGACGGTTTGACGATCACCGCGTGGATTGCGCCAAGAACTTATGATCTCGATAATGAGCATAGGCTGTGCGCTATCGTGAATCAGCATAACAGAGAACAAGCTCAGGGTTACCTATTTGGGCTGTACCAACACGGTTCATGGTCCTTGCAGCTAGGTATTGACAACGAATGGGTCGAAGTTTGGTGCCACGACAAGCCCATTCCGAAAAATCGGTGGTCTTTCGTGGTTGCCGTATACGATAAAGGAAACGGCATGTTGAAGCTTTATCTAAATGGGGAAGAAGCGGCTAGCCATAAAGCATCCGTAACAGCGAACATTTCACCTTGCGAGACGGATTTGCTCATTGGGCGCCATAACGAGGAAGTTGTTTTGGCAGAGCCTTTCATAAAGAATCATTTCGACGGACTTATGGATGAGGTCCAAATCCATTCCAGGAGTTTGAGCGGGGAAGAAATATGCGAAATTTTTCGGGAAGCTCTGGAACCTTATGGAGGAAAACTGCCTGAAATTTCGATCCAAGATCTGATGATACCACGCGAGCGCTTCAAGCAGGATCGACATCGGCCCCAATTTCATCTGAATCCTCCTGGGCATTGGATGAACGAGCCTCATGCTCCAATTTATTTTAATGGACGTTATCATTTGTTCTATCAAGCAAATCCGAGAGGTCCATTCTGGGGAGCGATCCATTGGGGTCATTGGGTGAGCGAGGATTTGGTTCGATGGAGGGACTTACCATCAGCACTTGCCCCCGAACCTGGTATTGATTCGGACGGTATATGGTCGGGCAGCGCTGCACTGGACGAAAATGGAATACCTGCGTTATTTTATACGGCAGGGAATTTAACCAGATATCCCGATCAATGTGTGGCGTTAGCAAGGAGTACGTTTTTGGAAGACGGCGATCCGGAATTGATTCGGTGGAAGAAGAGACAGATTCCGCTTGTTACCCAACCGACAGACGACGGAGTGCTGCCTGGGATGTTTCGAGATCCGTTCGTATGGAAGGAAGATGGGCGCTGGATTATGCTGGTCGGCGGCGGTATTGTCGAACGGGGCGGAACGGCATTCGTCTATGTTTCAGAAAACTTGGAGACATGGGATTACAAAGGAGAATTCTTCTTAAGCGATTATACGAAGTACCCACATTTGGGAACGGGGTGGGAACTGCCGGTACTGCTGCCGTTGAAACGTGACGGACAAGAAACGGGCAAGCACATCTTTGTATTCAGCCCGTGGGGAGTCGGTGCGAAGATGGTCGTACACTATTGGATAGGAACGTATGATAATGAAAACTTACGATTCATTCCGGACAGTGAAGATCCGCAGCAACTTGATGTCGATGACTATCACTTCTCAGGACCGAGCGGCATGGTCGATCCGGTTACGGGAAGATCGTTACTGTTCACGATAGCCCAGGGAGAACGGACGCATGAGCTGGAATACGACAGCGGATGGGCACATGACGCGGGGATGCCAGTTTCATTAAGCTTACGGGAAGACGGTCGACTTGGAGTGGAGCCAATCTGCGAAATGGAGCAATTACGCGATTCTCTTCTGCTACAACTGTCTGATGTGTCGATGGAAGAAGCAAATCGTCGCTTGCAAGATATACATGGCACTATGCTGGAAATAGACATTTCTTTCAATGCTGGGCACGCAAACCGTTATGGTGTGTCCGTACGACGATCACTAGAGGGTGAAGAGGAAACGAAATTATATTACGATAAATTTAATAAGAAACTCGGTGTAGACCGCAGCCGCGCTACACTAGACTCTAATGAGCGGACGACCGGCATTCAAGAAGGCGAGCTTGATTTGCGGGGAGAGGCACTATCCTTGCGAGTTTTTGTCGACCGTTCATTGATCGAAACATATGCGAACGGATTGAAAAGCCTAACAACCAGGACTTATCCTTCCCGCATAGATGCCGATGGAATCCGACTTTTCTCAGATGAGGATATTCAAATCAAATCGCTCCGAATATGGAGTATGAAACCGGTTTTTCATGATCAATGAAATAATAAGTCATCCAAGAGAGAACAAGAGGAGTAGGTGGGAGAGAAATGTTTGATGTCACGTCACTTGGGGAAGTATTAATAGATTTTACTCCAGTAGATTCAACGGGGGATAACATCGCAAGGTTCGAGCAGAATCCAGGCGGAGCGCCTGCCAACGTACTTGCTGCATTGTCAAGATGGGACAAAAAAACGGCATTCATCGGAAAAGTAGGCAATGACCAGTTTGGCAACTTTTTGAAAGAGACACTAGAATCTTGTAGCATTAATATTAAAGGCGTTGTCAGTACGGATGATGCGAGCACGACTTTGGCCTTTGTTCACTTGGACGAAAGAGGAGACCGTACGTTCAGCTTCGTTCGGAATCCGGGTGCTGATATGCTTCTTAGCGCTTCAGAAGTCAATTATGCGATTGTGGAAAAGTCAAAGATTTTTCATTTTGGCTCCATATCCATGACGGACGAGCTTGCGTCCGTCGCGACAATTAAGGCGGCTATGATCGCTAAAGCGAATGGAAAGATAGTCTCGTTCGATCCGAATTTGCGTATCCCGTTATGGAACAACCTTGAGCACGCCAAGGAGAAGATTCTGATTGGATTAACTTTCGCGGACGTTCTGAAAATTTCGGAAGAAGAACTTGAATTTATAACCGGAACAAACGATCTGGCTAGAGGCTCCCAGCAAATATTCCTCCAATACGGAGTCCGTATTATACTCGTCACGCTAGCGGAAAAAGGCTGTTTCGTGAGAAAAGGAGATATCGCGGTGTCCGTTCCAGGTTTTCCAGCGGATGTCGTAGATACGACAGGTGCTGGGGATGCATTTTTGGGAGGCTTCCTATATCAGTTGTTGGAAAGAGACTGTCAGATAGATCGTTTAAATGAAGACAATCTCAAGTCTATGGCTCGATTTGCAAACGCAGTTGGAGCCCTTGTCACGACAAGAAAAGGCGCAATTCTCTCGATGCCATCATTATCGGATGTAGAAGCGTTTATTATGAAGGCAAGTTCAGAGTCTAATCATGAAAAATACCGTCCACTATTTCACTATAGTCCTCCGTCGGGATGGCTGAATGATCCGAATGGACTTGTTTATTATGAAGGTGAGTATCATTTGTTCTATCAATATTATCCTCACAAAAATGAGTGGGGACCGATGCACTGGGGACATGCTGTTAGTAAGGATTTGGTTAACTGGGATCATTTTCCGATTGCGATCGCTCCAGATCACAACGGAATGATATTTTCCGGCAGTGCTGTCGTTGATTGGAACGATACAAGTGGTTTCTTTGGAGGCAACGCTGGTCTTGTCGCCGTATTTACGCATTCAGATACCTACCCGAATACCATCTATGAGAAGGGCGCTTACGTTATCGACGGAAAAACAATCACCGAGAGGCCGAGACAGCGTCAAAGTCTTGCATACAGCACGGATAAAGGCCGGACGTGGACGATGTACGAGGGGAACCCGGTTTTGGTCGAGACCGAATTAATCGATTTCCGAGATCCGAAGGTGTTCTGGAATGCTGCGACAAATCGCTGGGTGTTGGTGTTAGCAGCTGATGATCATGTCCGTATTTACACATCCCCGAATTTAAAGGAGTGGACGTTTGCCAGTGAGTTCGGAGCCCAAATGGGTTCACATGCGGGAGTATGGGAATGCCCGGATCTGTTTGAACTGCCGGTCGACGGTGAATGCGAGAATAAAAAATGGGTGTTGATAGTAAGTATTGGCGATAATACGGAATTCTCGGAAGGATCACGCACTCAATATTTTATCGGTCAATTCGATGGGGTTACGTTCACAAGCGATCTGGAGCCGGAAGAAGTACTCTGGATGGACTATGGACGCGACAATTATGCCGGAGTCTCTTGGTCCGACGTGCGTGAAGAGGATGGACGTCGTATTCTTATTGGCTGGATGAGCAACTGGAAATATGCGAACCATACACCAACCACGGGATGGCGCAGCGCGATGACAATTCCGCGTTCCCTATCTTTGACAAAAACTTCGGAAGGCATTCGTTTGATCTCAGAGCCTGTTGAGGAACTAACCGGGTTACGCGGCCAGCCGGCAACCAACCTTTCCGGTACCGTGCTATCAGGTGATCGCTTGCTGGACGGTTTAAGCGGAAACGCCTACGAAATTGAAGTGGAATTCGAGTGGAGCGACGTGGGGGAGTTCGGACTGAAGGTCTGCCAATCCGATCGTGAAGAGACGGTAATCGGATTTGAGGCGGATTCAGGCTTTCTGTACATTGACCGCACCCGTTCAGGGGAGTCAAGCTTCCATGAGTTGTTTCCATGCAAACACGGAGCTAAGGTAGAAACTGATGGAAAACAGTTGAAATTGCGTATATTCATTGACCAATGTTCTGTCGAAGTGTTTGCGAATGACGGTCGGGTTGTGCTAACCGATCTTATCTTCCCAGATTCGTCAAGCAATGGAGTAGCTCTTTACAGCAAAGGCGGAGATGTGTTGTTGAACTCATTCATCTATTATCCGCTGAATGCTATCTAGGCGGATTCAACCTTGAAGTATGATTTAATAAATAAATGAAGCCCAGGGGGAAGGTATAGTCGATAGGAGCTTTATTGGCCGCCGTACCCCCTTCTTCCTTAATAATCAATGTTAAAATCTGAGTTTTAGGAGCTCGGGATCGCTAATTCGTCTTTGCGCACTAGAGCCAACATCAGTTAAGTCTGAATGGGGAGTTTATACTTCAAGAATAACCGAATTCGAACTTCACTTCCTTCAGACGTCTATTCCATTATGAGAGGATATGACGAATGATACTTAAGCAAGAGACATTATTGAGAGAACCTCCCGATTTGCATTATGCTACTTGGGCTGGCGAGAATTGCGCCACCGCGCTGGCATGCACGATTCTACAAGCGTACGATAAGCCGTTCCAATGGATATTTTCCGATAACTGGAATTTTTATTATCATTCCGTAGAGCAAATATCAGCATATGAATCCCAGAATATGAATACTCCCATCCTTTGGAATGCTCACGAATTATTTGGAATGAACCTCACCTTACTCCAAGAAAAAGACTTTAATCGCCTCTTAGAAAAGCTACCTCAGCATAAACACTTACTTATTTCCGGTGAATCTTTCTATCTTCCATGGTGCTATGGCTACCAAACGAGCCGAAACGATTATCACATGTTCGCTGTACAAAACTATGATGAATTGAATCCACAAATGTTCGTTTGGAGCATTCATCACCAAGGATATGTTCCCGTACAGATCATTAAGCAATCGTTTGAAAGACCCGGTGCATCCGCATTTGCTATTTCACCTCCAGTGAAAACCATCCAAGACAGTGTGTTACTTCGCCAGTTACAAATCACCCGAGACAAAATCATCGGAGCAACGACTCTGAACTACTCCAGCGGTTTAAAAGGACTCATCACATTCAAAGAACATCTGGCACAAGCTTCGACGCCTTCAAACGCTTATGCAATGCTTTGGTTCGTTCAATTCAAAGATATTATTCGGTTGAAAGTATCCTACATCGAGTTCTTGCATTATTTGCAACAGCATGAAACCTCTCCGTTGTATCAGTCGATTCCGTCTGGATTGGTCCGACAATTCATGAAAGCCGTCTCTCATTTTACCGCTTTTCGAAACATCCTAACCAAAACCGTTTTCAACAATTCGTATTGCCGCGAGACGGTAATCCGGCAATTGGAGAAAGCCATCGAGGCAGAATATGAATGTGCAATTATGCTTGAAAAATATCTGCTTGCGTAGGAGGCATTAATTTGACAACCCAAATGGATAACAAGCGGAATTCAATCGTTGATATTGATTCGTTCTACAACGTGAAAGGAATCTCGTGGTCGGAGCATCAAATCGACGGTTCGTTGGATCATTCCGGAGACAGCATTCCTGGCGAGCTGCTCCCGTCGGGGGTGGTTCAAACGTATCGTGGAATTCAGTTTCAATTGCCCTGCCATACGACTAATCACTTCGACATGGTCTCCTGTGAAGGACAAACGGTTCCCATTAACGCTCTTTGCGATGAAATTGCTTTTTTGGGAATGAGTACATTCGGCGATCACACCGATTTTGTCACGATTTCTTATAGCGACGGGGAGACGGATGAACAGCTTTTTCGAATCTCCGATTGGGGGCGTTTATTTTTTACTAATGATTTATTTCCAAACGAGGAAATCGGTATCATTTTCCCTTATCGAAGGAATATTCAGGGAAATAAAGTTCCTTATCTCGCCGGACTATCCATTCCGAAAATTGTCATTGATAAACAAAAAGAAATATCATCGATCACGTTGCCTCCCAATCCTTATATCTTTCTAGCTTCTATAACCCTGATACATTAAAACGTATATCTTATATTTACAGAAATGAGGATGAATGACGTGAATCCAGTGGCTTTGCTTTTTCCCGGACAAGGATCTCAATATACCGGAATGGGAAAACAGTGGACAGAGCAGTTTCCTTACCTGAACGAGGTGTATGAGGAGGCAAGCGATATTCTGGGAATCGATATGAAAAAACGATGTGAAAAGGGGACGAATGAAGAGCTTGCTATAACCGAGAATACGCAACCGTCTATTCTCACCATTAGTTACGCGGCATATGTCATGTATGTGAGAGAAGTCGGAATGAAACCCGCAATTGCAGCCGGTCATAGTCTGGGCGAGATTACGGCTTTGACTTGTGCAGAATCGATGACGTTTGCCGATGCACTTAAAATGGTGCAAATGCGCGGAAAGTTCATGCAGCAGGTGGGGAACAAAATGGAAGGGAAAATGGCTGCAGTGATCGGATTATCGGTGGAAATGGTGGAAAAGGTTTGTCAAAAATGGTCAATCGAGTCCAAGGGTGCCGGAATGGTTGTTGTGTCCAATACGAATTCAGAACGACAGGCCGTCATCTCCGGTTATCGGCTCGGAGTAGAAGCGGTATCGGAGACGCTTTCTGATTTAGGAGCGAAAATGGTTCCATTAAGGGTTAGCGCTCCTTTCCATAGCCCGTACATGCAAGATGCCGCAGAAAAATTTCGTGAATTTTTGACATGCTTTACATTTAGAAATCCGAAATTCCTAGTATTGTCCAACTTGGACGGCGAACCGCATAGGCAAGCCGATGAAATTGCGGAAAAGCTAGTAAAACAAATGTCGAGTCCCGTTCAATGGGCTGCATGCTTGAATACTATCGTTCAATTACCTGTAAGCACGACGGTCGAACTTGGTCCTAGCAGCGTGCTAACTTCGCTTTTTCGGCAAGAACATCCTTCCGTCTTAGCTTACAGTGCTGATCAAGAAGTAGATTTGCAGATGTTGATTCGAAAAAGCCGCTTGTCCTATTTTGAGAAGTGCTTGGCCCATGCAGTCAGCACGAAAAACCGAAATTCGAGAATAAATAACGAGGGTTACCGGCAAAACGTAGTTGCGCCTTATCGCGAGATTGAAAAGATCCTTGCACGATTGGAGCAGAACGGAGAAAAACCGTCGGAAGATGAATACGAGACGGCACTTTCATGTTTGTTGAACATCTTTGACGCTAAAGAAGTAGAAACAGAAGAAATAAAGGATCGGTTAGCGGATTTGAAGAGAGTAGGAGGGCGTTCATGAATTGCAGCAATACTTTGATAAATGTCATGATGCAGACGAGTTTCACCGAAGGCATCACTTTTATTTCGCGCAATGAAGAGCATCATGTAGATTATAGCCTGCTGCGCCAACGTTCGTTATCTATATTGTACATGCTTCAAAGAAAAGGCTTTGAGCCGGGTCAAAAAGTGATTATTCAAACGGAAGATAATCAACGATTTATTGAATGTTTCTGGGCATGTTTGTTAGGCGGATTTATTGCTGTTCCGGTTTCCGCAGGTCAAGGCGAGGATCAACGGCTGAAAATGGCTAAAATTTGGAACACTTTGGAATCGCCTGTGATCATTACGTCGAATCAAAATTTGCTCAGTCTTCTGGATTATGCCAAGTCGAATGAGTTCAGCAGCTTATACGAAACCTGGAAAAGGTACAGTGTAACGACGGAAGAGCTGGATTGGACGTCTGGTGACGAGGGTATCCCCTGTAACGCTCGTGAGACGGATATGGCTTTCATTCAATTCTCATCCGGATCTACCGGCAATCCGAAAGGCGTTGTCTTAACCCATCGTAATATATTGACGAATATGAGAGCCATTGTACACAATAGCGGTGCCACTTCAAACGACAGTTCGATAAGCTGGATGCCTCTTACACATGATATGGGATTAATCGGTTTCCATCTCACACCGCTCCTCGCAGGCATGAAGCAATACATCATGAGTACCTCCTTATTCATAATGAATCCAATGCTTTGGCTGGCCAAGACGCATGAACACCGGATCACGACGCTAGCATCTCCCAATTTCGGCTACCATCATCTATTACGCCATTTCGACGAAGCTTTGGCCGAAACGCTCGATCTGTCGTGTGTAAGACTCATCTTTAACGGAGCCGAACCGATTTCAGCGCAACTTTGTCGGGAATTTAGCAAGAAAATGAAGGAATACGGTCTGAATCAGAACGCGATGTTTCCGGTCTATGGAATGGCCGAAGCGACTCTGGCCGTCACGTTCCCTCCAGTGCACGAACCGTTGCAATCGATTGCACTAGAACGGAATTCGCTCCATTCGAGCGGGGAGATGCGTGAAGCGGTTGCGAATGAAGCGGCGGACGCGATCGAATTTGTTGACGTTGGTTTTCCAGTTGCCGATTGCGAAGTGAGAATTATTGGCGAGGACGGCCGGAAGCTGATTGAACGCGCGATCGGTAGCATTCAAATCCGCGGACCTCATGTAACCTCGGGATATTACAATAACATCCAAGCGACACAATCGACGATAGATGCTGACGGATGGCTCGATACTGGCGATCTGGGATTTCTTCGCAACGAGCGTCTCATTATAACCGGTCGAAAAAAAGATCTCATCATTATAAATGGACAAAATGTTTATCCGCATGATTTAGAACGAATTGCTGCGGAGGAGTGCGCCGTCGAACTCGGAAAGGTTGCCGCTTGCGGTGTATTCAACTTGGAAAAGCAGACGGATGAGATCGCTTTTTTTGTTACCTATCGGGGTAAATGGCAGAATGTCGTGCCGCTCATACGAGAATTGAAGAAAAAAATGAATGTTAGGATGGGGATGGAAATATCCTACGTTATTCCCGTCAGGACCATACCTAAAACGACCAGTGGAAAAGTTCAAAGGTATTTGCTGGTACAACAATTTACAGCGGGAGAGTTTGACAAAAGTATTGCACAAATTGAAGAAGCGTTGGATAAGCAGCAAATAGCGGAAGCGGGCGTGGCAGATGTCGAACCCATGTCTCCGTACAGTGAAATCGAAAAACGAATGATTCCGATATGGGAAGACGCGCTTAAAGTTCGGGTGAACAGCAGGGAAAGCCATTTTTTCGAGTCCGGCGGCCATTCGATGAAAGCGGCGACTCTGCTCGCGAATATTTATATTGAGTTCCAGACAGAGGTCTCGCTTTCCGACTTTTTTCTAAATCCGACCTTTGCTGGATTGGCATTTTTGATTGAACAGTCGGCAGGTCGGTCATCCGGCGTCATACCGCAGATTCGGCCGATCCGCGAAGGCAAGCATTTTCCATTGACTGGCGGCCAACGAAACGTCTATTTAGAAGAGCAGCAAGAAGGAGTTGGAGTCAGCTACAATGTCCCGGTCGTTTTTCTCATCGAAGGGGACGTTGATGCTAAGAAGCTGGAGCAAGCTTTGCAGAAGCTTGTCTTGCGCCATGAAGCGCTGCGGACGTCGATCGATTGGAAGGCCGGAGACATGATTCAGACCGTCCAAGCGAATATCCCGGTTCGGATGGAAATCGAGGAATCGGCAGAAACAATCGCATCCATTGTACGTCGATTCGTGCGGCCGTTTCAGTTGAATTCTGTTCCGTTATTTCGCGCAGGTTTGGTTCGATGTCACGACAACAGACAGTACTTGTTATTTGACGCGCATCATGCAATCGTAGACGGTATTTCAATTCGCATTCTGCTGGAACAATGGCTTGCCCTCTACGGCGGACAACCGCTGCAGCAGCAGCCTCTACAGCTCAAAGATGCGGCGGTATGGATGGCCGGCACTGGGGTTGCGCAAGCGGAGGAGCATTCCAAAATGTTCTGGCGGAACCAACTGGCCGCCGAATTGCCAGGCCTCCGTATGCCGATGGACCGCAGTAGACCGGAGAAACGAACGTTCTGCGGCGACACGGTTCAATTCCAACTGCCGGCGGATCTTGCGGCGGCAATCGACCAATTCGCCCGATCCAACAAAATGACGGTCAATGCTGTATTGTTCGCCGTATACTTTCTGCTTCTCCATCGATATACCGGACAAAACGATTTGGTGTCCGGAACATTGACATCGGGCCGTACCCGATCAGAAATGGCGACGATAGTAGGAATGTTCAATCATTTTCTACCCGTACGGATGGCAGTGTGCACAGATGAATCTTTCCGTAAGTTTGCAGGCCGAGTTCATCAGCATTTGACGGATCTTTATGCACATCAAGACTATCCGCTAGAGCGGATTGTTGCGGACACCGCGATGCACAGAACTTCGGCGCACAGCCGTTTATTCGATACGATGCTCATTGTACATAACGAGTTCGATGCAGATATTGCCATTGAAATCTCGGGATTGCGGCTTATTCAGAACGAGGTCCATACCGGAACGGCGAAGCTTGATTTTAAACTGGATGTTTATATGAACTGCCATGGCTTGCTCCGGGGCGTCTGGGAATTCAATACGAATTTGTTCGAGAAGAGTTCAATGGAGCGGATGTCAAATCATTATACGGAACTGCTCCGTTCAACTATTGCCGCTCYTGACCAAATGCTGTCCACATTCGAGATGACGAGCGAACGGGAGCGGCAGCTGCTCGTCGATTGGAATGCTACGGAGGCCGAGTATCCGGCGGGCGTTATGTTGCACGAGTTGTTCGAACGGCAAACGGAGCGCGATCCGAGTCGTCCGGCGGTATATTGCAGCGATCGGCACATAACCTATGGGGAACTGAACGCCAGAGCCAACCGACTAGCCTTATGGCTTCGGGAAATTGGAGGCATCAAAGCCGATACGATTGTCGCTTTGATGGCGGAACGATCGATCGATTTGGTCGTTGCGATCATGGCCGTACTTAAGGCGGGCGGTGCATATTTGCCTATTGATCCGCATGTTCCGCAAGAACGGATTCGCTATATGCTGGAAGATAGCGGGGCGGGTCTTCTGCTTACTCAGCGTCGATTCGCCGATCTCGCTAACCAGTTAGTGTATGCCGGTAAAACAGTTTGTCTGGATGATGAACTTTTATATGTTGGAGATGGCGGCAATCTGGAGCCGATCGCGAGTTCGCATCATCTGGCGTATGTCATTTATACGTCCGGATCGACCGGTCGGCCGAAAGGCGTCATGATTGAACATGAAGCGGCGGTGAATCGTCTCCATTGGATGCAGCGCCGCTACCCGTTAACGGTGAAGGACCGCATATTGCAAAAAACGCCGTATACGTTCGACGTGTCGGTGTGGGAGCTGCTGTGGTGGACTATCGCAGGAGCCGCAGTTGTAATGCTGGGACCGAGGGAGGAGAAAGACCCGGCTGCAATTGCGGAAGCGGTAGAACGCTACGGCGTAACGACGATGCATTTTGTGCCGTCGATGCTGCGGTTGTTTCTGGACGAAGCGGAGAACCGGCCCTGTCAGGTAGACAGGCTCACCTCGCTGAAGCGGGTATTCGCCAGCGGAGAGGCGTTGCCGTCAAGGGAAGTCGGCCGATTTAACCAGGTAATTGCGGATCACATTTGCGTTCGGCTGATTAATTTGTACGGACCAACAGAAGCGGCTATCGATGTGACTTCCTTCGATTGTCCATGGTCCGGGGAATTGGATTCCGTACCGATCGGCAAGCCGATCGACAATATCCGTATGTATGTCGTAGGCCCGGGCGACCGGTTGCAGCCGATCGGTTTGCCGGGCGAGCTGTGTATCGCCGGAATCGGGCTGGCGCGCGGTTATTTGAACCGACTGGATTTAACAGCGGAGAAGTTCGTGCCGTGTCCGTTCGAACCGGAAGGGAATCGCATGTACCGGACAGGCGATTTAGCGAGGTGGCGGGAAGACGGGCAGTTGGAATATTTAGGTCGGCTCGATCATCAAGTGAAAATCCGCGGCTACCGGATTGAACTCGGAGAGATCGAGGCCGCCCTTATGAGCCACGATGGCATTCGCGAAGCGGTCGTAATGGGGAAAGGTTCGTCTGGGAACGAGTATTTACTGTATGCCTATTTCGCCGCGACAAGCGACGTTTCGATTGCGGAAATTCGATCCCATTTGGCAGTAACATTGCCGGAATACATGATCCCTTCGTTTTATGTGCAAGTCGATAATATCCCGATAAATTCTAGCGGGAAAGCGGATCGCAAAGCATTGGCGCAACTGGAAGTCAGATTGGACGATATTACGGAATACGTTGCTCCCCAAAACGAATGGGAAGCGAAGCTTGCGGTAATTTGGCAAGATGTGCTTGGCCTTGAGCAAGTTGGAAGACATGATCATTTCTTTGAAATTGGCGGACACTCGCTAAAAGCCATGCAGTTGCTCCATAGGCTGCACAAAGAGATGCAAGTCGAGTTGTCTTTGCGTCATATTTTCAGCAACCCGACGATTGAAAAACTCGCGGCAATCTTAAGCGTTGCACAGAAGAGTGTCCATGCACCGATTACTGCAGCGGAAGTCCGCAAATCGTACCCGTTGTCCGCAGCGCAAAACAGGCTTTATGTTCTGCATCGCTTCGAAGGCATCGGAACGGCCTATCATTTGCCGGCTGCTTTCGTTTGCGAGGGGTTGCTTGACGAAATACGGCTGGAACGGGCGATTCAGACTCTTATAGGGCGGCATGAAAGTTTGCGTACTTCTTTCGAGCTTGTCGACGGAATGCCCATGCAAATCATTCATCCGCAAGTTCCATTTCAGCTAGAGCGGTTGGTTGGCAATGAAGCATCTCTGTTCGATGTAATAAAAACGTTTACGCAAACGTTTAATTTAGGCCAGGCCCCCCTGTTGCGCACGGGAATCATGAAGCTGACCGGCGAACAGTTTCTAATCTTGTTCGATATACATCATATGATTTCCGACGGGGTCTCGATGAGCGTTCTTGTGCAGGAATTCGCCGATCTCTACGAGGGAAAAGAACTTCCAGCATTAAAGGTGCAATATAAAGACTTCACGATGTGGCAGCAATCCTTTTTGGCTTCCGAGCTTCTGCTTGAGCAGCAAAAATATTGGCTTGAAACTTTTGCGGACGAAGTTCCTTTGTTGAATATGTCAACGGATTTCAAGCGGCCTGCGTTGAAACGGTACGAAGGAGCAAGGGTTGCGTTTACTTTCAGCGCGGCGGAGACGGAACGGTTTAAATCTTTGGCGGCCGAGTCCGATGCAACGTTATTTATGGTTTTGCTGGCCGTATTTACGATTTTCTTGTCTCGCTATTCCGGTCAAGACGATATCGTCGTCGGATCGCCGGTTTCCGGAAGACCGCACGCCGATTTGCACAATCTTATCGGAATGTTCGTCAACACGCTGCCGCTCAGAAATTATCCGTCCGCCGAGAAAACGTTTAGCTATTTTTTGCAGGAATTGAGTGAAAATACCGTCAAGGCTTTGGAAAATCAGGATTATCCGTTCGAGGAACTAATGAGCAAGCTGCAGCTGCCACGGGACATCAGCCGCAATCCGCTCTTTGAAGCGCTGCTGGTGCTGCAAAATATGGAGATCCCGGAACTTACCATCGACCAATGCGCGATGAAGCCGCTGGCATTCGAACATTCGACGTCAAAATTCGATCTTGTTCTCGAGTTGACCGAAACCGGAGACGGATTGAACGGCCACCTCGAATACAGCACGCAGCTGTTCAGGGAAGAAACCGTTCGCCGGTTTGTCGGTCATATTCGATCGATTGCGTTGGCGGTGGCCGAAAACCCGCAAATTCAGCTTGGCGCCATTGAAATGCTAACGAATGAAGAGAGGGGCGCGCTTCATCAGTTCAACGATACGGCATGCGCTTATCCGCAACACCTGACGATACAGCAAATTTTCGAAGAACAAGCGGCAAAAACGCCCGATCGGTCGGCGGTCGTATGCGAAGCGGAACGGCTCACCTATGCCGAGCTAAACAACAAGGCAAATCGGGTCGCGGAAAGGCTCCGCAGCAAAGGAGTCGTTCCGAACGAAAGGGTGGCCATTCTTACCGAACGCTCTATCGATATGATCGTGGGTATGCTGGCGATTCTCAAAGCTGGAGGCTGTTACGTTCCGATCGATCCGGCTTATCCGGCCGACCGGATTCAATATATGCTTTCTGACTGTGAAGCCCGCTTTGTACTGACACATTCGCCTGATACGAACATTCTCGGGGATTCGCTCGCTGCCGAATGGATCGACATTTCGGAATTTTCCGTACAGCAATGCGAGAACTTGTCTTGCGTGAACAATCCAGGCGACTTGGCTTATATCATCTATACGTCCGGCACGACAGGCAAACCGAAAGGCGTAATGATTGAGCATCGCAACGTCGTACGGCTGCTCATTCACGATAAGCCGCTTTTTGATTTTACCAAAGACGACGTATGGACGATGTTCCATTCCTACTGCTTCGACTTCTCGGTATGGGAAATGTATGGAGCCTTGTTATTCGGGGGGAAGCTGGTTGTGGTGCCCAAGCAAACGGCGCAAAACCCGCAGCGGTTTTTGCAGCTGCTCGTTGAAGAAAACGTCACCGTATTAAACCAAACGCCGTCGGCCTTTTACAATCTAATTCATTTCGACATGGAGAAGGGCGCGGCGGACCTGCGGTTGAAGGTCGTGATCTTTGGTGGCGAAGCGTTGAAGCCGGCGATGTTAAAGACGTTTCACGGCAAATATCCGGATACGAGGTTAGTCAACATGTACGGCATCACGGAGACGACGGTGCATGTAACGTACAAAGAAATAACGGATCGAGAGATTCAGGAGAATGTCAGCAACATTGGCCGGCCGATCCCGACCTTAAGCTGTTACATCATGGATACTAACTTTATGTTGTCTCCTGTCGGCGTCCCCGGCGAATTGTACGTGGGCGGAGAAGGCGTAGCTCGCGGGTACTTGAACCGGGCGGAATTGACGGCGGATAAGTTTGTATCGAATCCATTCCTGCCGAGAACCCGGTTGTATCGTTCAGGCGATCTTGCTCGTTGGCTGCCGGATGGAACGCTTGAATATATGGGGCGGCTGGATCATCAAGTTAAGCTGCGCGGCTTCCGCATCGAACTGGGTGAAATTGAAGCGGTATTGCTGCGGCACGAGCGAATTGCCGATGCGGTTGTGCTGATCAATACGACGCAAGCGGGAGATGAACGGCTTTGCGCTTATTTCGTCGCAAGCGGTGAACTGTCCGTTGCCGAGATTCGCGCGTTTTTGTCTCGGACGTTGCCGGATTATATGATTCCTTCGTCCTTTACGACGGTAGAGCGCATCCCGTTAACGACCAACGGCAAGGTTGACCGCAAAGTGTTAACCGGATTGACGGCGAACTTAGAAGCCATTACGGCCTATTCGGCTCCTAAAAACGAAATGGAAGCGGGAATCGTGACGATTTGGCGGGAACTGCTGCAGCTTGAACGTATCAGCAGGCAGGATCATTTCTTTGAAATCGGCGGCAATTCGCTGTTGCTGATCCGCATGCATGCCATGCTGGAAGAACAATTCCCCGGGGTGTTCAAGGTTACGGACTTGTTCTCCAGACCGACCGTAGCCGGATTGGCAGAGCTTCTGGCGGAGAGGGAGGGCAAGGATGATGCTGTTGCGTTAAAAGGCATCCTTATGCCGGCGGATTACTTCAAAAGCCGAGACGAGTTGCAACCTCCGTTTTCCTATCGCATCGTGTTGGATCGCCGAGTCTGCCAAGCGATCGACCAGTGGATGGCGATCCGGGGAATATCCCCGGAAACCTTCTTCGCATCCGCATGGTTCCTGTTATTCCAGCATGCAACAGGGGGAGCTTCTAATCTTGTTTTGCACGTTCGGGACGCTTCACCGCACAGCGGAAAGCAGATTGTTGCGGAACCAAGCCGGCTCTCCGGATTTGATGCCTTGTTTCATGAGACAAATCATGATTTAGGCCGGGACCATGAAGACGTATACCCCTTGGCTCATGCGAAAAAGTTTGGCGATTCGGATAAAGGAAATCAGCTATTCGTGTTGCTCGATTTCTATAAAGGGGGAGGCGTCGGTTTGGAAATTGCATCAGCTTATGACGCCGTTGTTCACGGGTTCAAAGAAAACGGCCAATACGGGATCGTATGGGAAAGCTGCGGAAACAGATTGAAGCGGGATAAGGCAAAAATGCTTGCAGGCCGCTACGCGGCTATCTGCAAATGGATGACCGAGGAATACGGAGAGTTGCAAGCTTCTGCTACAAAAGAGAATTAAGTACATCGAAATGCTAAGTACATTGAAATGCTAACTACATCGAAATGATAACCACATATCGGAAAGGATGTTCACCTTGAAATGGATTCGTTTAGTTTTGAATATTGTCGTATATTTAGCGACATTTTATGCCGCAATGATCATTCATGACCGGGTTTATATCAAATTCGACGCGTACAAAGACATGTTGGATCGTAACGGACCAATGTGGATGATTACCGTTTTGACCACGTCTTATGTGCTGCTGCTCGGCGTATTTTGGTTCAAACGATTGTTTTTTAAGTCCGAGGGGCTTTTCCGCATGTGCCGATTCCAGCCGATATCGCGTGCGGCTGTCGGTTGGCTCACCGTGACCGGAATATTATGCGCGGTGTTCTTCGTCAGTCTGATCCAAATTTCGTTTTTGAAATCGAACTTCCCTGCTTTAAATGAATATGTGGAAATATTTATGGGCGACTCTTTTGCCATCACGCTGATCGGCGCTGTCGTCTTTGGCGTTCTTTTTGAAGAAACTTTATTCCGCGGGTTAATCTTGAACGAATTGCGGCGTACCGGAATGCCTTTGGTTGCAGCGATGATCATCCATGCGCTTATATACGCGTATTTCCAACCCAGCCTGCCGATTTCGTGCACCGCTTTCTTCCTGGCCATCATGTATACGTTGATTTATAACCGGCTGCAGTCTATATGGGCTACGATCTACACGGCGGCTATCGTGAATTCGCTCATTTTTACCCTTCGAAAACTTGGCACGTACGACATGATTGCCAAATGGAACGATATCGTGCTGATCACAATTGCTTTGCTCAGCATTGCGGGCATTATTTCCGTACTTGCCATCCTGTACCGTTCTGACAAGCGGGTACAAATCACAAGAACAGAGGTGCCGGTATGAAAAAGGTTGCGGTCATGCTTGGAAATTTGGTATGGATCATCGGTCTTTACTTGATCTCCATTCAAACAATGTTTAAATTATGGGACCTTTGGGTTGTCGGTCGCGAATCGATGCAGGCGATTGAGCAAATCAACTTCCGCGTCGCGATTATCGCGCATGATTTGATTGGACTCTTGCTTTATTTCGTGATTTTCAAACTGTTTTATAAAAAAAGCATTTTCAAAATGAGCCGATTGGTTCCCATGAATGCCAAAACGACCGGCATAATCGTCGTTTTGTCCATTCTCATGGGCATTTGGATGATGTGTCTTGTACGCATACCTTATATACAGGAGCATTTTCCGCAATTCAACGAGGCTTTTGAATTTTTGCTCGGACGAAACGTCGCTTTTTTCATTGTTTTCTGGATTGTCCACTCGTTCTACAAGGAAATCTTTTTCCGAGGATTGATTTTTAATCAGATGCAGAAGGTGCTTCCGACTTATCTATCGATTTTTGTTCTCGGCATTATTTACGGCGGGCTATTTTTCGACTGGAATCCGGCTTTGTCCGCCTACGGCATGCTCGGTGCGGTTATTCTTTGCCTTATTTATATTTGGACGGGGTCGGTTTGGTCGACGATCCTTTCCGAGTTTGTGTTGTTCTCGACGTATTTCGCCATCTATCGGATCAATCCGTCGTTTGGCACAACACTCGTGATCGTCATTTTGCTTTGTTCCGTAATGATTATTTATCTCATGTACCTGCTTTGGAAAGATCGCGTGCCTTCTCAAAAGCAGTTTGAATCCGGGAGCGTGGAAATCAGTGATGGATTTTAAGAACCTGCGTCTGGACGACGAGGAAATCAGCCAAAGCTACGCGATCGAGGACGTTTCGGTTAACGAAATCGCCATTATCGGTATGGCGATTCAAGCTCCTGGCGCTGAAAATATGGATCGATTCTGGGAAAACCTGCAACGCGGCTTCGATCAGGTAGGGCCTTTTCCGGACGGCCGCTTGGAGGATGTAAAGCCGTATTTGGCCATTTCCGGACTGGACGACGATTTGACGCGTTATCACGAAGGCTCGTTTTTTCAGGAGATCGACAAATTCGATTATTCGTTCTTTCGCATTTCACCGAAAGAAGCAAGCTTGATGAATCCGAATCAGCGCCTGTTTCTGGAGAACAGCTGGAAGGCCATCGAGGATGCGGGATATGGCGGCGAAAAAATCAGAGGCACGCGCACGGGCGTATTTGTCGGCTATAACGGTGATGCTTTTCACGATTACAAACGTTTGATCGATCGTTTCGAGCCGGATGTCATGTCACTGGCGATTACGGGCAATCTTTCATCCATGATGGCGGGACGGCTCGCCTATTTGCTCGACCTCAAAGGCCAGGCATTGACTGTGGATACGGCTTGCTCGTCTTCGCTCGTCGCTGTTCATATGGCCGTTCGGGCCTTAAGAAACCGGGAATGCGAAATGGCGATTGCAGGCAGCGCGAAAGTGAATATACTGCCGTTTCATAAGGATATACGTATCGGGATCGAATCGTCTGACGCAAGAGCAAGATCGTTCGATGATCGTTCGGATGGGACAGGTGCCGGAGAAGGGGTGGGCACAGTACTATTAAAACCGCTATATGCCGCCAAAAGAGACGGGGACCATATTTACGCGGTCATCAAAGGGAGCGCGGTCAATCAGGACGGACATTCCAGTGGCTTGACGGCACCGGATGTCGGTGCGCAAACCGACGTCATCTGCAAGGCGTGGGAGGATGCCGGAATCAACCCTGAGACTGTCGGATATGTCGAAGCGCACGGCACCGGAACCAAACTCGGCGATCCGATCGAAATCGAAGCGTTGCAGAACGCGTTTCGCAGGTACACGGACCGCCGACAATTTTGCGCCGTCGGTACTTTAAAAACGAATATCGGCCATCTCGACCATGCGGCAGGAATCGCTGGGCTTGTTAAAACGGCTCTCATAATGAAGCATCGAGCGATTCCTCCGATCGTTCATTTCGAACGGCCGAATCGTAAAATCGACTTTGTCGATTCTCCGGTATATGTCAACGACCGGAATAAGACGCTAGAACCAGTCGGAAACGCGCCAAGAAGATGCGGAATCAGCTCTTTCGGCATGAGCGGGACGAATTGTCATGTTGTCCTGGAAGAAGCGCCGCTCTGCGAAGCTTCGCCGCATCGCGTCGAGAACGAAGCAGCGGTGTTTGTCCTGTCGGCCCAAAGCCATGAGACATTGCTGGGCTGGATCTATTCCTATATGGAACAAGTGGACCGCTTAAAATCGTTGTCCATTAAGGATATATGTTATACGGTGGCAACGGGACGAGCCCATCTTTCCTACAGGCTTGCCATGCTCGTTCGCGATACGGACGATTTATGGACGAAATTGAAGCGGATTTCCGAGATCGGCTTGGAAGCGGAAAGCGAACACGTCTATTTCGGCATCGCCGGCAATGCTGGTGAACTTCAGGCTGCTGATCTGGAGCAGATGAGAGACGACAAAGCAGGCGTATGCCGGCGTTACGTTGAAGGCGCGGACATCGAGTGGGAGTCATTTTACAGCGACGAAAATCGATACAAAGCAAGCTTGCCTACATATCCGTTTAAGCGAACGCGATGTTGGGTCGATATGAATCACGGCGCCATTAATTCGTCTCCTGCATTGGCGGCGCCTGGTGTAAAAGCGCCGCAGGCGGTCGTTCTATCGGGCAAAGAACATGAGGATGATTATTCCGCTGCCGATCGTACGATTGCGGCGATTTGGAGCGATGTGCTTGGCGTTCGCCAAATCGGCGTCGACGATCATTTTTTTGAGTTGGGCGGAGATTCGATTCTTGCTTTATGGGTGACGAACCGTCTCAATGAATCTTTTCAAACTCGCTGGGATCCAACGGCTATATTCCAGTTTCCGACCATCCGCGAGATCGCTGCGGCGATCGCGACCGAAGACAAAGCGGACGATTCCTTGTACTTTCCAGAGCCGCGAGCAGCCAAAAAGCGGGAACGATACCCTCTGTCGTCCGCGCAGAAACGGTTGTATATCCTTCAGCAATTTGAACCGGCATCGACGGCGTATCATTTGCCTCAAGCGTTGCTGCTTGAAGGCCCGCTTGACCCGGAGCGGTTGAAAAACACATTTCAAGCTTTACTGGACAGGCATGAAATATTCCGCGCCTCATTCTATCTGGATGGCGACGAACCGGTTCAAAGCTTTGCTGACCGCCAGGAGCTTTCCATGGAAACCGTCGAATCTGCCGAATCGGACGTGCCGGACTATATTCATCGTTTTATACGTCCGTTCGATTTGGCTAAGGATTCCCTCATTCGGTTGCTGCTGCTGCGTATTTCCGAACAAAAACATGTCCTGCTCGTGGATAAACATCATCTCATTTCCGACGGAACGTCGATGGGAATTCTCATACGGGAATTCATGGAATTGTATCATGGTCAAGCGTTGCCTGCTCCGGCGCTTCAGTATAAAGATTACGCTGTATGGCAGCACGAGATGGCCCGTTCACCGTTCATGGAAGTGCAGAGAGACTACTGGTTGAATGCGTTTCGCGGCGAAGTACCCGTCCTGCAATTGCCGACTGATTTCTCCAGACCGGCCGTTAAGAGCGCGGAAGGAAAAACGTTTGAAGTCGCATTGGACGAAGAGACCGTATCCCGAATCAAACAGCTTGCAAAGGAAAAGGAAACGACGCTGTTCATGGTTCTTCTTGCGGCGTACAATGTATTGCTTCATCGGTATACGGGACAAGATGATATCGTCGTAGGCTCGCCTGTTTCCGGAAGACCGCACCATGACCTGGAATCGTTGGTCGGAATGTTCGTCAATACGCTGGCGCTTCGTAATTTTCCTGCGAAGGAGAAATCATTCCTGCAATTCATGGACGAGGTGAAAGAGAATGCCATCCTTGCTTATCGCCATCAGGACTATCCGTTCGAAGATTTAGTCCATTCTTTAAGCTTACAAGACAAGAGCAGAAATCCGCTGTTTGATACGATGTTTATTTTGCAAAATATCGACATCCCGGCATTTTCTCTGGATCAGCTATCCTGCGCGCCGTACCCCATTGAAAATAAAACKGCAAAATTCGATCTGATGATTCAAACGTACGTGACGGAAAATGGTTTGCGGTTTGTCGTCGAATATTGCGCCAAGCTATTCAAGGAAGAAACGGTTCAACGAATGATGCGGCATTATTTCAAAATTTTACAAGAGGTCGCGTTCCGGCCGGAAACGCCGATCGGCCATATTCAAATGCTTACGGAAGACGATGTACGGCTGATCGTCAACGATTTTAATAGAAACGAAAGCTGGACATTCCCGCCTCGCCCCATTCATTGCCTGTTCGAAGAACAGGCGGATCAGGCGCCGGATCGGACGGCATTCGTGTGGAAAGACCAACTTTTCACATACCGTGAGCTGAACGAAAGAGCGAATCAGTTTGCGCACTTGCTTCGCGTTAAAGGGGTTGGCCCGGATTCGGCGGTTGGGATTGTCGCGGAACGATCTCCTGAGCTGATCATCGGCATAATGGCGATACTAAAGGCTGGCGGAGCTTATTTGCCGATTGATCCTCAGCTTCCCTTGGAACGAATCCAATATATGTTGAAGGATAGCGGCACGAAGGTCGTGTGCATGCAAGAGGAATGGAGCGAGACGGTTTCTTTTGAAGGAGAAACGATCTTGTTAACGGGTTCGGTTGCGGCGAATGAGCAGATATCGAATCCAGGCAACATCAATGATGCGGACGATTTGATGTACGTTATTTATACTTCCGGATCAACCGGACAGCCGAAGGGAGTCATGGTCGAGCATCAGTCGTTTCACCATTTCGCATATTCGATTCGAGAACACTTCGGAGGCCAATTTGGCTATGAAGACCGCTGTCTCAGTTTGACGAGCATTTCATTCGATGTGAGCGTTTGCGAGCTGTTTTTACCGCTAATATTCGGATCTGTGCTTGTTCTATATCCGATGCCGAAGCTGACAGATATAAATACGCTGGCAAATCTTATAATCGAAGAATCCATCAGTTTCGCTTATCTACCGCCGACGTTGTTGAATGAAATTTGCGATTTGCTTGAACCTGAGCGCCAAAGGGTGAAATTAGATAAACTGCTGGTCGGCGTCGAATCGATCAAAGATTGGACGTTGGAACGTTACTTGCAGTTGAATCCCGAGATGAGAATCATCAACGGATATGGACCTACGGAAACGACTATTTGTTCGAATATGCATATTTTTGGCTCGCAAAAGCCTGCCGGAAAAAATGTGCCGATCGGCAAACCGATGCATAAGAACCAAAACTACATTTTAAACGAAGCGCTTATGCCTGTTCCGATCGGAGTCGCAGGGGAATTGTATATTTCGGGGGCAGGTCTCGCAAGAGGCTACTTGCATCGTCCGGATTTAACGCTCGAGCGGTTCGTCGAAAACCCGTTCATTCCGGGAGCAATCATGTACCGTACCGGTGATTTGACGAGGTGGAAGGAAAACGGCGAAGTCGAATATATCGGCAGAACAGATTTTCAGGTGAAAATCAGAGGCTACCGCGTGGAGCCTGGAGAAATTGAAGCATTCATGTTGAGCCTGCCGAATATTCAATCCGCGGTCGTCATTCCTATCGAAGAACAGTCGGGTTATAAAGCATTGTGCGCCTATGTTGTGAGCCTTGTTCATGTACCTGCCGCGCAAATGAGAAGCGAACTGCTTCGCTATTTGCCTGATTATATGGTGCCGTCCTACTTTGTGGAGATGGAAGGCATTCCGGTCACGACAAACGGGAAAGTCGACCGCAAAGCGCTTCCGCTTCCGGAAACCATGCAAAGAAGCTCCGATAACGAATATGTAGCCCCTCGCAATGAAATGGAAGCGCAGTTGGAGGAAATATGGAAGGAGATATTGGAGCTTCCGCGCGTGAGTATATACGATGATTTTTTCGAACTTGGCGGCAATTCTTTGAAGCTGATCTATATGAAGGTGGCTTTGGAGAAGCGAAATCTGATGCCCGAGGATGAAAACGTGCTTTCGGTTACGACGATCGCCGGATTGGCAGCAGCCATACGCTCCAATCCAATCCAATCAAATTAAGGTTAGATGAAAATGGAGGTCAGAATGAATCGGTTTAAATTGTTTTGCTTGCCTTATGCCGGCGGTTCTGCCATGAACTACTCCTCTTGGAGAATACGGATGCCGCCATGGGTCGAAGTGATCCCTATCGAAATGGCCGGCCGCGGAATTCGGTTGGCTGATCCATTTTATAAAAGCTTGACGGGTGATGGGACGGATGATTTGGTTCGGCAGATTGCCGAACATCTGGACGAAACGCCATTTGCCATATTCGGACATAGCATGGGAGCCTTGTTTGCCTACGAGGCTTCCCTCCGGATCTTCTCAGTAACGAATCGGTCTCCCGCTCATGTTTTTTTATCCGGATGCAAAGCGCCGCATCTCAGGGACAACAAAAACGTTCATTTGATGCCGGATAAGGAATTTCAAGAGCATATCTTGCAATTAGGCGGGACATCCCCCGACATATTTGAGAATAAGGATTTGTCGATGATGTTCCTGCCCATTCTTCGAGCGGATTACCGGCTGGTGGAAACCTATGAATCCGCCATGCGAGAAAAACTGGATTGCGATATTACCGTGTTATATGGAGCTCAAGATCGATATTCGCGACATGAAGCGGAAGAATGGAAACATTATACGAAAAGGAAATGCCATGTAAACGAATTTCAAGGAAACCACTTTTTCATACATACCGATGTGGGGCAAGTGGTTGAGTTGATTTGTCACCAGATTGACGATCATCGATGGGCAAGATAGGTGACTCACGGGTATAAGCGAGGAGGGGGGCGATTACTTGGAAATCTATGCGATAAATATTGAAAATGCCGATTTTCTTCTTTGCCAATATTTAAGTCGGCATGTAAGTGAAGAATTGCGAAATAAACTGCAAAGATACCGGTTCAAAGATGATTTCATACGATCATTATTTGGCGAAGTGCTTGTACGAATAGTTGCCTTTGATCATTGGAATATTTCTCATCATCAAGTGAAGATTGTTCGGAACGAGTACTCCAAACCTGCTTTGTTAGGTTATCCAAATTATCATTTCAATATCTCTCATTCCAGTGATTGGGTCGTTGCTTGCTTCGACATTTCTCCGGTAGGTATTGATATTGAAAGAATAAGACCATTCGATCTCGCAATCGCAAATCGATTTTTCTCCAGGTTGGAAATTGAGCATATGTATAAACAGCCTGTGAATCAGAGATTGTCATGTTTTTACGATTTTTGGACGCTAAAAGAGAGTTATATTAAGGCTGTAGGTAAAGGACTTTCTATTGCTCTCCATTCGTTTTCTTTTTTTCTCGAGGGCAAGGATATAAAACTTAATGCTGGAACGGAAATGGATACTTGGTGTTTTCGAATGTATGAGTTGGATTCCGGTTACAAAATGGCTGTATGCGGGAATCCGCTTCGGTTCCCCGAAAAGATTCATATTCTTCCGTGGACGAAAGCGTCAGATCAGTTTGAACGAATTATCAATGCGTAAAAGCAACGAAAAAATAGTTGAAACGTTTCCAAAACATTGCTATGATGAGTCTGAAGGATGAAAACGTTTTAACTGGGGGTATTTAGTTGCATAGCATTAAGGATGTTGCAAACTTGGCAGGGGTGGGGGTTGGAACAGTATCCAGAGTTATCAATAACATAGGCTCAGTCAAACCCGTAACAAGAAACAAAGTAATCGAAGCGATTCGAGAACTAAATTATGTGCCGAATCAAGTCGCAAGAAATTTCAAAATGCAGCGTTCCTATCTCGTTTCATTGTTGCTGCCCAGCATCTTCAACCAATTCTTTTCGGAGCTTGCATATCATATTGAAGATGAGCTTGACCGAAACGGGTATCAGCTGCTGCTATGCAATAGTGGAGGCAAACCGGAAAAAGAGCTGTATTATTTGGAAATGCTGAAACAAAACAAAGTTGCGGGAATAATTGGCATCACTTACAACGACATTGAGGAATATGTGAATACAGATATTCCGATCGTCAGCATCGATCGTCACTTTTCCAAACAAATTACTTGCGTAACTTCCGACAATTTTGAGGGCGGTAGAATCGCGTTAAAAGAGCTTGTCAAAGCAGGCGCCAATAACGTTGCGTTTATTGGAGGCGCGACTTCCATCAATTCGGAAACAAGGAATCGAAAAAAAGGATTTATTCATGAAGCAGAAGCGATGGGAATTCGGTACGTCGTATACGAAGAGCCCGATCCGATCGCAGATGATATCGCTTTTATAAAGCGGTTCCTGAAGAAGTATCCGGAAGTGAATGGCGTTTTTGCCATCACCGATATGCTTGCAGCCAAATATATCGAGATTGCGAAAAGAAGCGGACTTCGCGTCCCGGAAGATGTAAAGGTCATCGGTTACGACGGTATTCAGGACCATGAGTACTTCCATCCCGTATTATCAACCATTCGTCAGCCAGTTGAACAAATGGCTAGAAAGGCTGTCCGGCTTCTTCTCAAAAAGATTGAAGGCGAGTCGGTCGAACATGAAGATTTTATAATTGCTGTCGAGTACTGGCAAGGCGAAACAACATGAGTTGTCAGCCTTTCCATAATGATTTTGGAAACGCTTCACAAACAGAAATCATCGTCACAGGATCGTTAATTGCTTTAAGATCGAAGCGTTTCATGGATGTACGTGTTATCGCGGACTGAATTGGAAACGTTTCATTTACGAGAATGTTATGCGGGGGAGTCGGAAACGTTTCATTTACGAGAATGTTATGCGGCAAATTGGAAACGTTTCTATTATGAGAATATATTCATACGAGAGAATGTAGTGTGATGAGTTGGAAACGTTTCAATTATTGAACGATATTTTTTACGGGAGGGATTATGGTGAACAAAGGGTGGATTGGGGCAGTGCTTGTTTGTATGGTATGGATGCTTGCTGCATGCAGCGGAGGGCCTTCCGAAAATAGCGAAGGCTCCCAAGAGAGCGAAGGACCCGTCAAACTGTCCATGTGGGTTCACATCTCCGAAGACACGTTGGAAGGAAAAGCTTACAAAACGAGAGCGAAGGCGTTTAACGACGCCAATGTCGGAAAAATCGAAGTTGAAGTTCAATACATTGCTCGTGGAGGCGGCGGAACGGGATATGAGGACAAAGTCAACGCAGCGTTAACGACGAGTTCGCTGCCCGATGTGCTAACCCTGGACGGTCCCAATACGGGAGCTTACGCTAAATCCGGCATCTTGCTCGATCTGTCGGATCGTCTGTCTGAGGAATCCAGGAATGACTTCCTTACTACAGCCTTGCAGCAAGGAACGTACGAAGGGAAATTGTACAGTTTGGCTATACAGGAATCGACGGTTGCCGTGTTCTATAACAAGGACATGTTTGTCCAAGCAGGTCTCTGCAAAAGCTTCGAGTCGTGCGATCAGGACCTCGGAATCACCGTTGAGGACCCTTGGACGCAGGATGAGTTCAAACAAATCGCAACCACTTTGAAAAATAAATTCAATAAACCGGCCATCGACCTGCACCTCGGTTCGCAAGACGAATGGGTGACATTCGGACTTGCGCCTTTCATCTGGACCAACGGAGGAGAATTGATTTCCGAGGACGGCATTGAAGTCCAAGGATATTTCAATAGCGAAAAAACGGCCAAAGGCTTCACCTTCATTCAATCTATGATCAATGAAGGACTTTCCGCCGCGGTTCCTGAAGACAATGCGTTCGAAGTGGGCATATACCCAATGTCCTTAAGCTCGGCCTGGACGATTCCGCTGATGAAATACAGCTATGTCGACACGGTTCCTCACTGGGGCGTGCTTCCATATCCAGTCGGCGAATCCGGTAAGCTCCACGTACCGACGGGCAGCTGGGCGTTCGGAGTAAGCGAATCGACCAAGCATCCGGAAGAAGCGGCGAAGCTTGCGGAATGGATGACGAACAAAGAGTCGACGATCATGGTTACTAATGCCACGGGACTGCTTCCGGCAAAAACTTCGGCCTATGCTGAGGTTTCGAAGTACAAAGAGGGACCAGACAAATTGTTTATGGACCAGTTGATCGCAGGCGGGCATCCGAGACCGAATGTTTTCGCGTACCCTGAGCTTACATTTTCTTTCCAGCAGGCCATCGATCGGATCGTCAACGGCAAAGATGTCGGCGAAACGCTGGACCAGCTTACGAAACAACTGGAAGTCAAGTTGGAGAGACACAAGAGGTAGCTGGAAAGGAGCTCGATATGAATACATTCACGCTCGGTTTAATTGCGGTTTTTATACTGATCCTGGCTGTATGCATCTTATGGGATATTCGAAAGTCGGGCGAATTCAAATTTAAGTGGGGCCATTCCTTGGCCGGCTATATCTTTATGGCTCCGGCGCTGGTTCTGATTATCCTGTTTGTCATTCAACCGATCGTATTGTCGCTTTGGTACGGCTTTACCGATTATTATTTGCTCGAACCGAACAATATCCATTATCTCGGCCTGGACAACTTTTCGTCGCTGACTAAAGATTTGGGCGGCCAAGGCGATTTCTACCATGCGCTGAAGAATACTTTATACTTCATGCTGTTTTGCGTGCCTTTGCAAATTGCTGTTGCTCTCGGTTTGGCGTTGTTGGTCAATAAGCCGCGTAAAGGTGGGAATTTTTTTAAAGTTGCTTTTTTCAGTCCTGTCGTTATGTCATTGGCGGTCACGTCATTCCTGTGGTTATACATGTTGAGGCCGGACGAGAAGGGCTTAATAAACGGCTTGCTGGTGAAAATGGGGATTCCGGTGCAAGGCTTCTTTACCGACCCGGATCAAGCGATGAACCTGATTATCCTCCTCTCGGCATGGCAGGGCGCAGGTATGCAAATGATCATCTTTCTTGCGGGCCTCAAAAATATTTCCAGAGATTTGTACGAAGCGGCTCAATTGGACGGAGCCAATCGGTGGAAAAGCTTCCTGAACATCACCATGCCGGGTTTGAAGCCGATTACGCTGTTTATCCTGATTACAACCTTCATCGCGGCGTCCAGGCTGATGATACAACCGATGATTCTGACCGGCTACAAAGAGTTCACTGTGACTCTGTCTTACCTTATTTATACCGAGGGCTACGTGTTTAAAATGGTCGGATACGCCAGCGCCATTGCTCTGCTCGTGACCGTACTGATCGGTTCCATGACACTGGTACAGCGGTATGTACTGAGAGAGGTGGATTAGACGGATGAAAGGAATGACCGTGAACAACAAAGGCTTCAGGCTGTTATTTATCTATCTGTTTATGTCCGTTCTCGCCGTTCTGTTCCTGTTTCCGACGGTGTGGATGCTGGCGGCCTCGACCAAACCGGATGTTCTGATCTACAGCGAGACGGGGAAAATATCGAGTTTCATTCCCAATATGACGGATGGCTCGGTTTTCCTTCGAAACTATGCGATTTTATTAACTGATTACAAGATTTGGCGTTTTATGTTGAACAGCTCTTTCTATTCCGCATTCATCGTGATCGGCAACATCATCGTTTCTTCCATGGCGGGGTACGCGCTTGCGAAATTCCATTTTCCCGGGAAAAGCTTTCTGCTCGGGCTGATTGTCTTTCTCATTGTTGTACCCATTGAAACGACGATCATTCCGCTATATACGATTGTACACCGCTTGGGCTTGACTGGCACGATCTTTGCGGTACTGATCCCGCCTCTGGTCAGCGTATTCAATATATTCCTCTTCCGGCAATCGTTCGTAAGCGTTCCGAGAGAGCTGGAGGAAGCGGCGATTATGGATGGCGCCAGCAAATTGCAGGTCTATTATCATATTATTCTGGCCACTTCCAAGCCGATTATTGCCACCATTGCCACCTTGAATTTTATCGGCGTCTGGAATGATTATATATGGCCGATTATGGTACTCCCTGCTCCGAGCGGAAACGGCGACTGGCCGCTTTATCCGATACAAGCCGCATTAAATTCGTTAGCGCAGCAGCCGATGATCGAAACCGGACAGATTATGGCCGCTCTCACCTTAGCAACGATTCCCCTAATCGTTGTCTATGCCCTGGCACAGAAATACATCGTGGAAGGGTTTAGTACCGCGGGGATTAAGTAATCCATAAAGAACGGGGCAGCATACGGCGAAAGTAGGCAGGCTTCTACCCAATCGCTTGACCGTGTTTCGATCTCGTGAACTTGTTTGCAAAAATTCAACCGAAGGAAGTGTGTATTCTTGAAGAAAATTGTATCTGTTCTGTGCGTGCTTGTATTAGCCGTTTCGTTGGCCGCTTGTCAAAGCAATGAGGAGAACGCTGAAAGTGCCGGCACCGCATCCAACAATCCCGAAGCGACTGCGCCTGCAGACATATCGGCTTGCACGCCCGAGAATGCGCAGCCCGTTAATGGAGGATTTGAGACGGGTGACTTGACTGGTTGGACAATTGTGGAAGGAGATGCCTTTATCGATGATACCGTAATGACGAACCCGACCTTCTGGAAAGAGAAAATACCTTTTAAGCATGAAGGAAATTGGCACTTGTATGGTTTAGGGTTCGACGAGACGATTAAAGAAACGAAAACGGGCAAATTAAAATCCTCAACCTTCACAATGTGCGGCGACGGAAAGATTTCGATGAAGATCGGCGCCGCTCGGGACATCGACACAACATTCGTTGCCGTCCATTTGGCCGAGAACGACGAAATGATTGCCAAGCAGTCGAACACCGAGTTTGTCGATCCTGGAATTGCGGACGTATCCAAATATGAAGCCGGACTAGGCTTTACGAACAACTATGCGGAGTACACGTTGGACCTGTCCAAGTACTTGGGCAAAGAGATGTACTTGATGGTGGTCGATGGGGACGACGACGGCGACTTCGGATTTATCAATCTGGACGATATCCGTACGTATTACGTGGACGGCGTAGCGGAACCGCAAGCGGCTGGCGAGAAGAAAGACAAGGCAAGATCGTACGACTGCGCTCAGGCAGCAGCTCCTTCTCCTAATGAGATCGCCAACGGCGGATTTGAAGAAGGCAACCTGTGCGGCTGGACTATCGAAGGAGACGCTTTCGAACATGCGGGCGTAACGGTGGACGAAACCTGGTGGGCCGAAAAAATTCCGTATAACAAAGATGGAAAATACCTTTTCGGTTTGTTTAATGAAGGCGGCAAAGGCAAGCTCACGTCGACAACCTTCGAACTTGGCGGCTCCGGAAACATCAGCTTCAAGCTAGGCGGAGGCAAAGATTCTTCCACGATGTACATCTCGATCATCGATGCGGACAGCAAGAATGAGGTCGCCCGGTATGGCAACTCCGAGTTTGCAGACGTTAACTTTCCGAATGTCGATCAAGGCATGAGACTAGCCAACATGGTTCAGTACCATGCGGATCTCTCTAAGCATCTCGGCAAGAACTTGTATATTGAAATCGTCGATCAGGCGTCGTCCGATTGGGGTTTTATGACTTTCGACTCCTTTAATACAAAGCTTGATGCGGCTCCTGCGGATTCAATCGAAGCTACAAACCAGTTGAAGTAAATCTGGCTGATCTAAATGGAGAGCCAGCGACAAGCGGCTCTCCATTTAAACCAAGTAGAGAGGATAGACAGTGGGTGAAAAAAATACGATTTGGGCAATACGGCTTGTTTTTGGCATTAAGCATCTTGGTCCTTGGAATGGCAGCGTGCACGTCCGAATCGGATGAAAAGGGATTGACCGGATACTGGAATTTTAACGAACAGACCGGCGAGAATATTGTTGACCTTGTCAGCGAAGAAAAGCAGCACGTCAACTACGTGTTTAATGAGAGAAATCAACCACTGCTGTACAAAAAACATTCCGATCCGTTATGGAAGAAGATCGGAATCAACGGCGGTTCATTGCTTTTCGACGGATATTCCACTTTTATTGAAAAGGAAAAGTTCGATACGCCTGAGGATCAACTGTCTATTGGCGTATGGGTGGCGCCGCGAGCTTTCGAATGGGGAGATCAACAACTTCTTTCCGCATTCGTCAGTCAAGGGAGCAAGGAGAAAAAAGAAGGCTTCGTTTTTGGAATGTACCGGCATGGGACGTGGTCGCTTCAATTGGGGCTGGGAGATTCGCTGTTGGCTGGCAATGTGGAAATTTGGGACAACGGACATCCGCTGCCAAAGTTCAAATGGTCATATGTCGTCGCGACGTTTGATTCCACGGAAGGCAAAGCGACGCTTTACTTGAACGGCGAGAAAGTCAACGAAGAAGTGTTTGAAGAATACAAAGGCAAGCCTATTAATAAAAGCGACGATAAGTTGTCCATCGGCAAGCACAGTAACAATTTCAAAGTGGCCGGCGTATTCGACGCCAACATGTTTAACGGCATGATGGACGAACTGAAAATATATGACAAAGCCTTGACCAAGGCAGAAGTGAAGCAGTCTTATGAACATTATGTCCAAACAAGCGGAAATGCGGTTCCGCATATCGCTTATGATGAGATCCGAATCGATCCCGCCATTTATGACGGAGACCGTTATCGCCCTCAGTTTCATGCCATTCCGCCGGGATTTTGGATGAACGAGCCGCATGCCCCGGTTTATTACAACGGCAAATATCATTTGTTCTATCAGCACAATCCATTCGGCCCCTTCTGGCATCAGATCCATTGGGGACATTGGGTCAGCGATGACATGATCCGATGGGAAAACGTGAAAGAAGCAGTTTCCCCGGAGGCCGGTGAGCTGGCGCCAGACGGGGTCTGGACGGGGAGCGCAACGCTCGACCGCGATGGGAAACCGGTCTTGTTCATTACCGCGGGCAACGACAGCGAAAAACCGAATCAGAGAGTAGGATTGGTTCGACCGGTCGATCTTCAAGATCCGTATTTAGTGGAGTGGAAATCCCACCCGCAGCCGATCGTCGTTCAGAAAGAAGGACAAGGCGATTTCGGCGAATTCAGGGACCCGTTCGTATGGAAGGACAACGAAAAGGATGTTTGGTACATGCTCGTCGGTACCGGCACGAACAACAACAATGGGGGAACGGCCTCTATATATTCCTCATCCGATCTGGAAAATTGGGAATATCACGGAAACGTATTTGAAAGCAATCGCGATAAATTCAAGTTTCTTGGCGAGCATTGGGAGCTGCCCCTCCTGCTCCCTGTGCAATCGGCCGATGGGTCAATCAAGAAAGACATTTTCATCGTCAGTCCCCATGGATCCGGTGCTGATGTAGAAGTCTATTATTGGCTAGGCCAATTCGACGAAGCATCGAAACGATTTGTTCCCGAGCACGAGGAGCCTCGTCTGATCGATTACGGAGACGGCTTCTTCACCGGTCCGAGCGGGTTTGTTGATCCCAAGACGGGACGATCCATTCTCTTTACGATTGCTCAAGGATCCCGGGGCTCATGGGAAGAATATTATGCGGGATGGGCACATACGACAGGGCTGCCCGTATCGCTATATTTAAATGATTTGGGACAATTGCAGGTGTCTCCAATCGAAGAGGTGAAGAACGCCAGAAGGAACACCTTGCTGGAACTGTCCAACGTCACAGTGGATGAAACCAATGCCAAACTGAAAGACATCAAAGGCGACTTGCTGGAGATTTATCTGGAATTCCACAACAACGGCGGAAATCCGGCCGGCATCAAGGTAAGACAAGCGCCTGACGATGTGGAATACACTTCAGTCTATTATGATACCGCTGACAATCGGCTCAAGGTTGACCGCTTGAACTCGAGCCTGGACAAAACCGGTTTGGGCGTGCAGCAAGCGCCGTTATCGGTGGAGAATGACACCGTCAAACTGAAGATCTTTTTGGATCGCTCCTTGCTGGAGGTGTATGGCAATGATTCCGTAAGCATTACCAGCAGAATATTCCCAACTTTGGAAATGGCAACGGGACTGGAAATTTTCGGAGACAGCAGTCTGGTTGTCGACCGTTTGACGGTATTCGAAATGGGCTCCGTGTACACGGATGCGACTGTAAAACCGTATTATGACGAGCAATAGCTGGAAGGGGACGAAGCATGGGGAATTTTACGGTTCAACAAGCAAACGATTATATCAAAAGGAACGAACACCTTGTCCATCAAGATTATCGGCCAGGGTATCACTATGCCGCAGATATCGGCTGGCTTAACGATCCGAACGGCTTTTCGTTTTTTGCCGGGGACTATCACCTCTTTTATCAATATCATCCTTATCAAGCGGCTCCTGGCCCCATGCATTGGGGACATGCGAAGAGCAAAGATTTGATCCAGTGGGATTCGCTTCCCGTCGCGATAGCGCCGGATGCCCCTTATGATCGGGACGGTTGTTTTTCGGGTACGGCGATTGAAGTGGACGGCCAGCACGTGCTTATGTACACTGGCCATCACAACCCCGACCCCGAAGATCCCGGGAAAATCCGTCAGACGCAGTGCCTTGCGATCGGCGACGGCATTACCTACACGAAGTTGGACGAGAATCCGGTCATCGGATCGGATGCATTGCCTGCAGGTGCTCTCCTGCAAGACTTCAGGGATCCGAAGGTGTGGCGCAAGAATGGCAGTTATTACTCCGTTATCGGGAGCCGCTACGAGGATGACAGCGGGCAAATACTGCTGTATCGATCTTCCGATTTACGGTCATGGCAGTATGTGGGCGTTATGTCCAGAAGCGGCAACAGGTTCGGAAAAATGTGGGAATGCCCCGATTTGTTCGAGCTGGGTGATCGGGATGTTTTGATTCTGTCGCCGCAATATTTGGAAAGAGACGGAGAGCGATTTTGCAATGTTCATTCCGTCACCTACATGATCGGCAAGCTAGATTACGAGACGGGGGCGTATGAATACGAATATGCCGACGAATTGGATTATGGATTTGATTATTATGCTCCGCAAACGTTAATCGATGACAAAGGAAGAAGAATCATAATTGGTTGGATGCAGATGTGGGACCGGAATATACCAGCTGCGCAGCTTGGACATCAATGGGCAGGCATGATGACGCTACCTAGAGTATTGAGCCGCAGAGGCAATCTGCTCTATCAGGAACCGGTGAAGGAAATCGAAGACTACCGAAGCCATCACGTTACTTTCCAATCCAAGTTAAACGGAAAGCGGTCGCTTCATGAAATGGAAGGGAAGCAGCTAGAATTAAAAGTTGCGTTCAAACCGCTTGGCGCTTCCACATTCGGATTGAAGGTCAGGAAGGGGAAAGAAGAGGAAACCGTACTTTCGTACGATGCCGAGGTGGGTACATTTTCCTTCGACCGTTCCCGAAGTGGTCATGTGATTCAAGAGGCTCCTACGGAGGGCGGTATCAACGGCGTGAGAACGGTATCGGTAGGCTTAGAAGACGGCGTATTAAACCTGAGAATTTTCCTTGACCTGTCCAGTATCGAGATCTTTATCAACGACGGGGTGAAGACGATGTCTTCGACCATCTATCCGTCGGGTGACAGCAATGGAATCGAATTGTTCTCGGACGGCGAGGTGGAAGTAACTATAGACAGATGGAAGTTGTGCCATAAGGAAAACTCTAAACGCATGGAAGAAGACATCATTAGCCATAGTGTATCTTTCTAATCGCTATGACCAAGTACTAGAGTAGGGCATTGAAGAGAATAGTAGAAGCAGAATCAATCGAAAGAGCGATTCTACTACTAGCATATATTCCTATGCTTTATGATGATGAGCTATTATTCTGCCGACATAGCAAGGTATCATTTTTATTCGCGTAAGAGGCTGAAATGAAGCGGCTATTGAGGGAGGTGAGCGACGGGGCACAAGCGGAAGCTTAAAGGAGCTGCGATTTCATAGTTGTAAAATTGGAAACGTTTCATCATGGGGTTGCACAGTTTTTTTCGTATGTTTAATAACTATATAAGCTGAAATAATGAATGAGCTGTGCGGGTGGAGAGAATAAAGTCGTTCTGGAGAAATGCAATATTCTCTTTTGCAGACCAAAGGGTAACTACATGTGAAACGAATCAAAACCATTTGGCTGCAACCGCGATCGGAAGAATGACTTTGTTCACGCAGCGTTAACGGCGTACTCAGGTTTAGTTCATCTTATATAGTTTAAGTTCAAGCTGAATCAAAAAGGAGAAGGTTCTTCCATGCTAATAGGTCATTTAAAAAGGCAACAAATTGCTATTGTTCTTTCATTGCTGTTGGTTCTTCAACTGATCGTTCCCGCTTATTTCGTAACAAGCGTTTCTGCTGAAGAGCCGCCAGTAACGGATGATGTCTTTGAAATTCAGAATCCAGGCTTTGAGACCGGCGATTTAACAGGGTGGACTGTAGTTGAAGGAAGTGTATTCGGTTCAAACAGCGTATCGAACGAAACTACTTGGTGGGCGGAAGAAATTCCGTATAACCAAGAAGGCGCTTATCATTTGAACGGTTGGAAAACCGGCGAGGCAGCTACAGGCAAGCTTCGCTCCAGTACCTTTACGTTAGGCGGCAGCGGCTGGATTAGTTTCAAGCTGGGCGGCGGCAAGAATACGGAAAAGGTGCATGTCAACGTAGTGGATGCGGAATCGGGAAAGCTAGTTGCCAGATACGGAAACACGGCGTTTGCTGATGTTAATTTTCCAAATGTGGAACAAGGCATGCGTCTAGCAAATATGGTGCAGTATAAGGCTGACTTGTCCGCTCAACTAGGGAAGAAACTATTTCTGGAAATCGTAGATCAAGCAAGCAACGATTGGGGGGCGCTCTTTGCAGATGCCTTTTTTACTTATCACCTTGCCGATCCGGCTGAAGGCGTGCTTGCATCAGATCTTACGCCGGATCTTACCGATGCTCAGATTGAAAATGCAGGGTTTGAGACGGGAGACTTAACTGGTTGGACGGTCATCGAAGGAGATGCGTTCGGACCTACTAGCGTAACGGATTCAACGTACTGGTGGGCGGAAAACATTCCTTACAATCAAGAGGGCTCCTATCACCTGAATGGCTGGCAAACATCCGAAGCCAATACTGGAAAGCTCCGCTCCAGCACCTTCACGTTAGGCGGCAGCGGCTGGACTAGCTTCAAGCTGGGAGGCGGCAAAAATACCGAGACGATGCATGTAAATGTTGTGGAAGCGGGTACGGGCAACGTTGTAGCCAAATTCGGAAACACCGAGTTTGCCGACGTGAACGTCCCGCATGTGGATCAGGGCATGCGTCTGGCCAATATGGTGCAATACAAGGCCGATTTGTCGCTTCATTTGGGCAAAGAGCTGTATTTGGAAATCATTGATGCCGCAAATTCCGATTGGGGTGTCCTATTCGCAGATGCGTTCTTCATGTATCTGGCGGCCGAGCCAATGGAAGGAATTCTAGCAACCAATTTGCAACAGACGGAGATTACGAACGAGCTTGTGAACCCAAGCTTCGAGACTGGTAATATGGCAGGCTGGACAATCGTTTCAGGCGGAGCATTTGGTCCTGACAGTGTTTCTGGAGATGCGACATGGTGGGCAGAAAATATTCCTTACAATCAGGAAGGCACATACCACTTAAATGGTTGGAAGCATCTGGAGGCTGAAACGGGAGTCGTACGTTCTTCAAACTTCCTATTAGGAGGGAGCGGCTGGATCAGCTTCAAGCTGGGTGGAGCCAAAAATCCGGGCAAAGCATTCATCAATATCGTCGAGGCGGACACGGGGAAAGTTATTGCCAGATACGGCAATAGCGAATTCGCGGATATTAACTTCCCGGATCCGGGGCTGGGCATGCGTTTGGCGAACATGGAGCAGTATAAAGCCGATCTGTCCGACCATCTAGGCAAGGAGTTATATGTAGAAATCGTCGATTACGCAACGAATGACTGGGGCATTATTATTGCGGACGCGTTCTTCATGCATCATGAAGTAGAACCAGCCGAAGGCGTTGTTGCGGCTGATATTAAACCTGATTTCGAACGGTATCAAGTCGACAATCCCAGCTTCGAAACCGGAGATTTAACGGGATGGACGATCGTAGAGGGCCAAGCATTTGACAGCGACAGCGTTTCTGATGAAACGACTTACTGGAATGAGAATATTCCGTATCATCAAGAAGGCAGTTATCACTTGAACGGTTTGAGAGCCTTGGAAGCCGAAACAGGCAAGCTTCGTTCTTCGACGTTCGAGCTAAGCGGCACAGGCTGGATTAGTTTTAGACTAGGCGGCGGCAAGCACACGGAACAGGTGTATGTTAATGTCGTCGACGCGGATACAGGCAAGTTGATTGCCAGATACGGCAATACCGAATTCGCCGACGTAAATTTCCCGAATCCGGATCAGGGATTGCGTCTGGCGAATATGGAGCGGTATAGAGCCGATTTGTCTAAACATATAGGCAAAAATCTGTACTTTGAAATCGTCGACAACGGGACATCGGATTGGGGTATGATTTTTGCGGACGCTTTCCATGTCTTCAATGAAATTGTACCTGCAGAAGGGATCTACGCGGTAAATGCTATACCGACGGAGATTGCCAATCGTAGCTTTGAAACCGGGGATTTCTCCGACTGGACAAAGGATGGAAGCGCATTTCAAGTGATGAATGAGGCTCTTGAGGCGAAGGAAGGAACGTTCTACGCGGCATCCAGCGTTGAAGGAGAAGGCTCCATTACATCCAACGTCTTTACGCTACAAGGCGCCGGGGTAATCAAATTCCGTATATTGGAGAATCAGAATCCCGAAGATGCTTATGTTGCTTTATTCGATGCAGACAGCCATGCAATGCTTCAGAAGACAGGGGATATAAGCGGCAATGAACAAATTTCCTGGAGCGTTCAGGAGCATTTCGGCAAACAGATGTACGTCAAGGTAATCGACAATTCCAATGATGCCAGCATTGCCGTCGATGGCTTCCAAGCGCATACGACAGGAAACATTGCTCATTTGAGCCTTGATGATGGCAGCGGAAAGACGGCGCTCGAAGAAGTTCGCAATCTTGAGCATGATGTGAATTACGTGTTTAATGACGCTAGATACATGAATTCGAAGGATCCAAGGTGGAGCTCGAACGGGGTGAAAGGCGGCGCCTTGCTGTTTGACGGATACTCCAATTATATCGAGATCGATGCCGAGGAGATCGTGCCCGTCAACGATGCGTTGACCATCGAAGCGTGGGTGTCCCCGCGCAGTTATGAGTGGGGAGACGGCAACAAGCTTTCCGCAATCGTGAATCAATCCGATCAGGATAAAGCCGAAGGCTTTGCCCTTGGCATGTATCGGCATGGCTCATGGTCGATGCAGGTTGGCATCGGCGGCCAATGGATAGAAGTTTGGGTGCACGATCGCCCGTTGGAAAAATACAAGTGGAATCATGTGGTCGCTACGTTCGATAAAGAAGCTGGAATGATTAAGTTATATTTAAACGGTGAGGAAGCCGCGTCTAAAGCGACGCCAATAAATATCCCGATCACGCCGTCCACGGAAAATCTGATCATCGGGAAAAACAGTAAACCAGTGGAGTTAGCCGGACTGTTCTCCTTCAATATGTTCAGCGGTCTTATGGATGAAGTGAACCTGCGCAATAAAGCGCTGACGGCGCAAGAGGTACTCGCGCAATATGAGAGCGTGAAGGCGCTGCACGGCGGTGAGGTTCCGAATATTCCGGACGCCGACATCGATGAAGATCCAAGCGTGTTCGACGGTGATCAGCATCGTCCTCAATACCATGCCATCCCGCCGCAAAACTGGATGAACGAGGCCCATGCGCCATTTTATTACAACGGCAAATATCATCTGTTCTATCAGCATAATCCGCAAGGACCTTTCTGGCATCAAATTCACTGGGGCCACTGGGTCAGCGACGATATGGTGCATTGGGAGAATGTAAAGCCAGCACTCGCGCCGGAAGCCGGCACCCTTGATCCGGACGGAGCATGGTCGGGCGGCGCGACATATGATGCAGACGGTAATCCTGTTCTTTTCTATACGGCAGGCAATGACTCCTTGTCTCCCAACCAACGAACAGCGATTGCAACACCGGCCGATTTAACGGATCCTTATCTGGAAGATTGGGTAAAACATCCCGAGCCTGTAACGGAACAAAACGGAAACGGCATTAAAAATGAATTCCGGGATCCGTTCGTATGGTACGACGAAGAGGTCGATAAGTGGTATCAATTGGTTACCTCCGGGATGGATGACTTTAGCAGCGGTACGGCTCTCATTTATGTATCCGATGATATGTACAATTGGGAGTACAAAGGACCTTTATACACTAGCAACAGAAGCGTTTACCCGGAACTTGGAACGGTGTGGGAATTGCCGGTGCTGCTGCCGCTAGGTACGGATAGCCAAGGGGACAAAAAGCACATTTTTATCATTAACCCTCACGAAAAGCCTGAACATGTTCTGCCGACCAACGATGTGCAAAGAGACGTTGAGGTCTTCTATTGGATCGGCAATTGGGATCGGGATAGCTTCCGATTTATTCCGGACCAAGAGGAGCCTTCAAAGCTGGATGTGGGCGATGGTTACTTAACGGCAGAAAGCGGTCTGGTCACGCCTGACGGCAGATCGGTTATTTTCTCGATGGTGCAGAACGTTAGAACGCCGCAAGCCGAATATTCATCGGGTTGGGCACACAATTTGGCGCTGCCGATTGCTTTGAGCTTGGACTCGAATGACAAATTGAAAATCGAACCAATAGAGGAATTGCATGAGCTGAGAGGAACGAAATTGGTCGATTTCACGAACAAAAACCTGAACAGCGCGAATGCGCAACTTAATGATGTTAAGGGAGACATGCTGGAGATCGTAATGGAAATCGATCCAGGCGAAGCGCAGAAATTCGGGCTCAAAGTACGACGCTCCGATAATGGCGAAGAAGAAACGCTTATTTATTACGACAAGTCAACGAGCACCTTTAATGTAGACCGCACCAAGAGCAGCATTGATCCGGACGTACGAGTGGACGGCATCCAAGGAGGCTACGTCGAACTGGACGGCGAGAACTTGAAGCTCCATATCTATCTGGACCGATCCGTCGTCGAAGCGTTCGCCAACTACAAGAAGAAATTAACGACGCGCGTCTATGTAGGCAGATATGACTCGTTAGGTTTGCAAGTCTGGGCCGATAACGACATTACCGTAAAGTCTATGGAAGTTTGGGACATGAATGCGTTGACGGGAGAGCCAGCGGCCCCGGTCTACGTACCGGAAAATTGGGACAACACCGTGTACAATGATATTACCGAATTGCCTAACCATGATTTTGCTACCGGCGACTTAACCGATTGGATAACGGAAGGGGATGCATTCCAGGACCTTCATGTTTCCGATGTCGAGAAATTCTGGGATGAAATTTATTTCAATCCTTCGCAAAAAATTCCGGGCGGCTATCATTTATGGGGATACAATGAAGCGGCCGGCGGTGACAGCTTAACGGGCACGCTTAAGTCGGAAAACTTCATTCTTGGCGGCAACGGCAGGATTGATTTCCTCATCAGCGGCGGACGTGATATCGATCGTTTATACGTTGCTCTCGTCAGAGCCTCGGATGGAGCAGAGCTGTTCAAAGCGACGGCAACGAACTACGAGGAGTATCAACGAAAGATTTGGGATGCATCGGATTATATCGGTGAAGAGCTTTATATGAAGGTCGTCGACCAATCAAGCGGAGGTTTCGGGCATATCAACGTTGATGATTTCAACGTGCCGGTTCGAATCAATGAAAATAGCGTGCCGGATGGAAACGTAATGGCCGGCCCGAAATCGAACGGACAAGGAAAGATTATAGTCAAAATTGCAAAAGGAGAAAAGAAAGCGTTGCTGCCCGCAGATTCGGCGGCGATCGATGGCAAAAACGATTTAGTTATCATACACGAGGATGTCGAACTTGAAATCCCAGCCGACGTGTTAGCGGAACTGCAGAAACTCGTAACGGATACTGAACGAAAGAATGCTCAGATCTTGTTTGAAATGGATGTCGTAAATGCTGACACAGTAAAAGAACTGTTGGAAAAAGCGAAATCCAAAAACAAAGTGAATGTAAAAACAGCCGGCGATGTCTTCGAGTTTAACGTAGCCATCGTTACGGAAGATGGAATAACCAAAAAGCTAACGAAGTTCTCGAAGTCTATCAGAATCAAGCTGAGTGTGAGCGATGAAGCGAATCTAGATGTAGTCGGAATCTATAACATCGCGGATGACGGCAGCCTGGAATATGTTGGCGGTAGATATGAGAACGGGCAGTTGACCGCAGAGGTGCAGCATTTTAGTAAATATGCTGTATTAGAATATGACAAGTCATTCAAAGATGTAAGCGAACAATATTGGGCTCATGATGCAATTAGGAAGTTGGCTGCAAAACATATTGTTCAAGGTATAAGCGAAACCGAGTTTGGGCCAAAACAAGAGGTAACCCGTGCTGAATTTACAGCATTCATCGCACGCGCTCTTGAATTGGAGGCAAGCGCACAAACAAGCTTTAAAGATGTAGACAGCACCATGTGGTATGCAAAAGTCATAGCGGCAGCCTTCGAAGCGGGCATCGTAACCGGACATAGCGCGGATGAATTTGCGCCGAACAAAACCATCACTCGTCAAGAAATGGCGATGATCATCGTAAGAGCGTTCGAGTACAAATCAGGCAAGGATGTCGCGTCTTCGGCTAATGCTCCATTCATGGATGGCGCAAATATTAGCCCATGGGCTAAAGATGCAGTAAATGCAGCGGCTGAACTCGGTCTTATCCAAGGTAGAGGCAACAAGCAGTTTGTACCGAATGGGTATGCAAACCGTGCCGAAAGTGTACAGGTTGTGTCGAAGCTGCTTGCTGCATTCTAGAGCATCTATAAAATAGGCGCAGCGGAGAACGATTCTTTTTCTAAGCACTAGGTAGTTTTTCCAGAAGCGTAGTTGGACAGAAGTGTACGAATGATTAAGCTCCAGGGTATGTCTGCTGTCAGGCATACCCTGGGGTATATAACAGATGGCCTTATATTTCTGATGGGAAACGTACATTTCCACCGCTTTGTCGATCATACTCTCAACATCAGATACCTTGGTTCATTACATTGAACATGGAGAGCTTGAGCTGATCTGGGATTTCGAAACCAGAGCACAACTATCTTTCCGATAGCATAAGCGACTTCCAAATCGTGAGGGAAACCGTGGAGGTTCGATTCCTCTCATCGACACCAATCTATTAAAATTCAAGCTCACTGGGAATTTCCCAGTGGGTCTTTTTATTTTATCTAGCCCATTTATAGCTTAGAAATTGGTTTTAGCGCGCCGGTGCTCCGAGTACCTTGACAATAGCTGCATCTTTGTCTATCCTTTCTGCAGCATATATAATCAAGATGAATGTTGACAATATGAGCCTTCAGGAGAATGATTCAGATGACCAAACGGATACTAATCGTTGAGGATGAAATCCATATATCCAATATTATTAAAATGAATCTTAACCTGGTTAATTATGAAACAGTCGAGGTTTATGATGGTTTGGCAGCGCTAGACGTACTCAAGCAGGAAAAGTTTAATCTTATTTTATTAGACGTTATGATTCCATCCCTTGACGGGTTCGAGCTGATGGAGCGGATTAAGCCATACGGCACGCCAGTTATTTTCTTAACGGCAAAAAACTCGGTGTACGATAAAGTGAATGGACTGAAGCTGGGCGCAGACGATTACATGGTTAAACCTTTTGAAGCCATTGAGCTATTGGCTCGTATCGAAACGGTGCTGCGCAGATATGGAACGGAAGATAAGGTGATCACCTTCCAGCATGTTCAAGTGGATCTAGATAAAAGGGAAGTCGTGATCCAAGGCGAGCCTGTGGAGATGACTCCCAAGGAATATAATCTGTTAGTTGTTTTGCTCAAAAACAAAAACATTGCATTGACTCGGGAGCAGTTCCTGGAAAAAGTATGGGGCGCTGATTACTATGGGGAAACTAGAACGGTAGATATGCATATCAAATCACTCCGCAAGAAATTGAACCTGCATGAGCAGATCAAGACCATCTACAAAATCGGATACCGGCTGGAGGAGTGATCGATGAAATTATGGCTGAAAATTTATCTTTTCTCGATCCTCGTGTTTGTCGTTATCTTCAACGCGGCTTCTATTATGGTTATAGAACGCAGTCATAATAAAATGCTGGTACAGGCCATCGACGTGGCTCTAAGCCAAAATATGAGCATTCATTCCAGTGTGGATGCTATCATACCCATCCTGCGAATCTATGACTCGATCGATTACGAGAAAACGGTGTTAACGAGGATCGCCAACGAATTCGTGGATAAGAACAGCGATCAGGAAATGTATCTAGATATTAAGGACGATTCGGATCGTACAGTTTTCAATAACTCGGATTTCCCGATGCCTGCGGAACGAAGTGAGCTGGGCAATCTGACTAATAATCGGATTCATTATATACTAAGAGATATGGGCTCCAAAACGATCCTTTTTACTGCGAACATTACCGATATTAATCATAAACGATATGTATTTACGTATATGAAGGATGTTACTTCTGTCTATCAGGAACGCATGGACCAGTACAAGTTTTTTGCGCAAGTCGATTTGGCTGCTTGTCTCGTGTTTATGATGATCATGCTGATTGTGAGCAAAGGCTTAACCAGATCCATTGACAGGCTGAACCGTACAGCAAAAGTGATTGCCCAAGGGGATTTTTCGGAGCGCGTCCCACTGAAATCACGTGATGAAATCGGCGTATTAAGCGCTAGCTTCAATGAGATGGCGGGGGTTGTCGAAGACAAAATTGTTGAACTGGAGCGGATCAATGAGGAGAAGCAGCGGTTTATTAATAATTTTACGCATGAGCTTAAAACACCGCTGACCTCAATAATCGGATATGCCAATTTTTTGCGTACGACCAAATACAACGAAGAGTTATTCGTCGATGGGCTGAGTGTTATATACTCAGAAGGGAAACGTTTGGAATCGCTCTCCTTCAAGCTGATGGATTTGATACTGCTGAAGAAGGGGAATTTCCAGCTTGAGCAGCGGAACTTGCGTGAGATTATTGCGGAGATGAAACCGGCGCTGGACATTATGGTTAAGGATAAAGGCATAGAAGTGGTGCTGGATTGCCAGGATGCCTATCTGCCTTTGGAGAGTGATTTGATCAAGGTGTTGGTTTTTAATCTGGTGGATAATGCGCTGAAGGCTTCTTCTACGGGGCAGACGGTAACGCTTCGCAATTTCTGGCGCGAGGATGGCTACGTTCTCGCTGTCATCGATCAAGGCATCGGAATTGCCATAGAGCATCAGGATAAAATATTCGAGCCCTTCTACATGGCAGATAAATCAAGAAGTGGCAGCGGGGCTGGCCTCGGGCTTGCGATCTGCCTAGATGTTGCAGACATACACAATGCCGCTATTCGAATAAGCAGCCATAAGCCGCATGAAACAATCGTAGAAGTAATCTTTGCGTCTACCGATATGGAAAGCGGGTTACGCAGATGAGAAAATACGGAATAATTATGCTGTTCACGGTATCCATAACGCTGCTGACAGGCTGTCAAGGTTGGTTCAACAGTAACCCTAAGGACACCGTAATGGTCAAAAATATACCTCAAGTGCATCAGGACAATGAACTAGAGTATGAAGGCGTATTGTCTCAGGATGCTGTAAAGACACTGAGCATACAAGCGGTCAATACCTATTTTGAAAAAAAGCTGGTCATCGATCTTGTACAATTTGAAATATTGGCGATTGATCAGAACAAGCTCAAAGAGCTGTTGAATGAGGCCGAGATTACCTCCCAGCCCATGCAGAGGCGAACTCAGCAGAATCAGATGCCATTCACCAGTGAGCTCTCGGCTATTTCCGGCGGTCTATACAATGTGACCTTGACTTCCTCGGATGCTCCAGCTGTAGCCTATGACATCGTATTAAATGCCAAAGACGGGGACATTCTGAAAATCTTTTGCTCTTACAGAGAAACGAGAGCCGTGCCTGGAGAATCGGATGAAAAGGTATTTGAATATGCAGATCGTTTCATCGAAGAATATGGAGATTACCCCTTGTCTGAATTAACCAAGCAGATGAATATGACCAGGTGGGGTCCAGCCGTAGAGGTATATTATACAAGCAAAGAAGATAAGGATTTGAAATATTGTGTCATGATTGATTTCGGCAGCAATGCATTTGTGGGATTCAGTAAAGATGTAATGGCCTTGCTCAGCTATTATTCCAAGCTGTAAGCAAAGTGCTAGTTACATATTGCTTGTTACAGGGTTGATTCCAAGTCGCTTGAAAGGGCTTGGAGTCAGCCTTTTTTTCGTGGAGCAGTCTGCTGTCCAAACTTTACAACTTCAATATAAGTCTATCTCACTTATGATATATCCGCTTTGTATACTGTGAGAGTGCCAGCAAGAGACTCGGCATCCAGGTGGAGACTGCAGGGTACCCACCATGTACCGCGAATCAAATCAAAATCCGAGAGGAAGAATGTATCGTGAAAAAAATGATGCTAATCGTGCTTGCAGCGCTGTTTGCATGGACAATCACTGCATGTAGTACAGGCACCGGAAATCATGGTGAGAACGGTGTCACAGTCGGAAACGGAAATATCGGCAATACCGGAAAAGGCGAGGAGCAGCCTGCTGGTGGCGATAAGCCCGGCACCTCGTCCGGCCAGCAAGGAGGCCTAGGAAGGCCATCCACGACAGAGAAGAAAACCGTCGTTTTCTCTACTTTTTTCCCAAGCAATTATTTTAAAGAGGCCAAAAAACGATACGAAGCCCAGCACCCTAATATTACGATCGACTTGCAATATATCGATTCGGATAATGCGCATTTGGAAGAAAACCTTGAGAAATTCGTGAAGACAACGGGAACAGCAATGCTTTCGGGAAAAGGCCCCGACTTGATCGAAATGGACCAGCTGCCGTCAGATGATTATGTAAAGAAAAAAATGCTGGCGAACCTTGGAGAGATCATCGATCGTGATCCCGATTTCAAAAAAGAGCAGTACTTCACTAATGTTTTGAATGGCATGCAGGTGAATGGAGGCATGTATGGCCTGCCTGTCGGATTTTTTATTTATGGGCTGATTGGCAATGAGGATGCAATTAAGAAGAGCGGAGTTCCGTTTGACGACAGCAAGTGGAACTGGGATCAATTCATCGTGACAGCTCAAGAAATGACCAAAGGGATGGATAAGGACCATCAATACGCACTGGGAGGGAGCATGCCTGAATACATGACCACACAATTTGTAAATGAGCGTTTTGCGACATTTATTAATCAGGAGCAGGGGAAAGCAAGCTTTGAATCCAGCAGCTTTACCGATCTGCTCAAACAGGTGAAAGTGTTGTTCGATGAAAAAGTTGTTGGCACAGAGGCACGCTTCCCGTTGTTCCGTACCGTGCAAATCAATTCTCCGGCCGATTACATTCGGGAATTGCGTCAAAGCGAGTTTATTTCGGGAGGCAATGCTTACGTTTCTAAGCTTTATTCGAGTCCTAGTACAGATCAGCAGCATCCGGGAGGCTCCTTCAGAACCTATCAAACAATTGGGTTGAATGAGCGCTCAGCAGTTAAACCTGAGGCGTGGGACTTTCTGAAGTTTCTGCTTTCAGATGAAATGCAGGCTAAACAGAGTGGTGCGGGGTTCCCGCTGAACAAAGCCGCTTATGCGAAGCAAGCGAAAGGAATTGTAGAGAAAGGGAGCGTTGAATCCGATCAGCCGATCGGCCCGATGAAAGGCAAGAGCTTTGAGATTAAGCAACAGGATATTAATGATTTGGAGAAATTTTTAAATGGGGCAACCTATCCGCTGCAGTTCAAGCCCTCCCAAATCGATGAAATTATTGTTGAAGAGGCGCAGGCCTTTTTCACAGGACAGAAATCGGCTGAGGATGTGGCGAAGCTCATTCAGAATAGAGTCACAACTTATTTGAATGAATAGTTTTGTGAGGCACCTCCGCAAGGAATGGCTCACCGCTATTCTCTTTCTCGCGCCGAGTTTGATCGGATTTTCTGTCTTTTATCTTGTTCCGCTTGCGAATGGTTTATTGTACTCCGTTCAGGATACGACAATAGATGGTACGTTTGTAGGCCTGGACAATTATCAGGCAGTCCTATCCAGCGGCTCTTTCCGCAAAGCAGCCTCTAATACTTTGCTTTTTACAGGCGTGAGCGTACCTCTTATCATTGTGCTATCGCTGCTCTTTGCGCATTTGTTGAATAAAAAATTGTTCATTCGGGGCTGGCTGCAGACCGCATTTGTTATGCCGCTTGTCGTACCGGCGGCTTCGATCGTGATGATGTGGCAAATTGTATTTGATTGGAACGGGACCTTGAATGAAGTGATTCAGCATCTGCAGCTGGGGCGCATAGATTGGATGAAGTCGGATAGCTCCATCATTGTATTGATCATGATTTATATATGGAAAAACATCGGCTATAACATTATTTTATTTCTCGCGGGATTACAAAGCATTCCGAAGGATTATTATGAAACGGCAGATATTGAAGGCGCGGGGGAACTTCATAAGTGGCGGCATATTACATGGGTATATTTGACGCCGACGACGGTTTTCGTTGTACTTATGTCGGTTATCCAATCCTTCAAGGTGTTCCGCGAAACCTATCTCATTGCCGGAGATTATCCGCATGACCGCATCTATATGCTTCAGCATTATATGAACAATATGTTCCTATCACTGGATGTACAGAAGCTGACGGCTGCCGCTGCCCTTATGGTCTCCGCTATTCTTCTGCTTGTGGGCGCCATGCTGATGCTGGAACGCCGCTTCCGCAGCTATATGGAATAGGGAGGACCGTGAACGTAATGGCTTTGTTGCGTAAGACGATGCTAACTTTTATTATGGGGATTTTTGCTTTGATTATGTTATTTCCAATTATGATTACCTTCTCGAACTCTTTCATGGCAGAAAGCGAGATCGACTATAATTATCATCTGATAGGCAAGATGGTCGACGTTGCAGCAGGTGAGAAAAACGATTTTATTAACTTGAAGCTGATTCCCGACTGGGTATCATTGGATCAATATGCCGAAGTGCTGATTCATAAGCCGCTATTCCTGCATATGTTTTGGAATTCAGTATGTATCGTGCTCCCGATTATTATTGGGCAAGTTGCCATAGCTGCTTTGGCGGCCTTTGCATTTGCAAAGCTTAGGTTCTGGGGTCGGGAAAGGCTGTTTATCGTGTATGTCATGACGATGCTGATGCCGTTCCAAGTGACGCTCGTGCCTAATTATATTATCGCGGACAAATTGGGTCTCATGAACAGCGCTTCTGCCATTATTTTGCCCGGCATATTTGGCGCGTTTGGTGTGTTTATGCTCCGGCAGTTCATGCTTCATATTCCTTACGCTTATGTGGAGGCTGCCAAGATTGACGGCGCTGGTCAACTGCGCATTTTTTATTCCATTATGCTTCCCCTTATTAAACCAGGTATGGCGGCATTGACCGTCCTGCTGTTCGTAGACCATTGGAATATGGTGGAGCAGCCGCTCATTTTTCTAGAGGATGCTTTCAAGCAGCCTTTGTCCCTATATTTGTCTAGAATTAACGAGGGAGCGCGCGGCGTCGCGTTTGCTGCTTCGGCATTGTATATGACGCCTATGATCTTACTGTTTCTATACGCGGAATCCTACTTTATTGAAGGGATTCAAATGTCGGGCATAAAAGGGTAGTCCAATCACGGGGTGATGATAGTGGAAATACATCATAACAATCGCAAGAAAACAGTCGCTCTCGTATCAGGCGTGTTTGCCTTGATTTTGATTGGCTTTACATTATTCAGTCAAACCTTAATGTCATTAACTCTGCCTAAGGTGACTTTGGCCTCTGTGATTCGGGGAGATCTCCACCATGAATATCAAAGTAGCGGTGTATTGAAGTGGAAGGTGGAAAAGGCGTTAAGCAGCAACGCAGGCTGGAAAGTGAAGCAGGTTTCCGTCAAGCAAGGCGATGTCGTTCAAAAGGGACAGGAGCTTATCGCCTATGATGGGAAAGAAATGGAACAGCAGCTCCTAGATGAACAAGACATTCTGTCCAAGCTGAAGCTGACCAAAGATAGCTTGCAGTATGCCGTCATAGAGGCAAAGCAAGGCGAGGATGCAAAAGCGATTAATGACGCTACAAATGCTTATAAGAGCTATGAGATTGATATCGATATCCAGCAGCGCAGAATCCAGAAATTGCAGGATAGCTTGCTGGAGAACGCTAAGCTGGTCGCTCCTTTTGAAGGTGTCGTGACGAAGGTAAGCGCGCTGGAAGGCTTTCCATCTTCGGGTGAGCCGGATATTATCGTAGCGAGTCAAAGCCTTGGCCTGGAATTAGAGCTGCATCTTCCTGATTCCGCCGTCGCTTCATTGAAGGCAGGAGATGAGATGGACGTGCTAGTGAACGAGGAGGAAGTTAGGCAAATCATAGGCCGGGTGGTGACGATTCAGGATGATGAGGCAGGCGTGCTGGGCTATGGGGAGGATGGCGATGACGGGAAAGAAAGAACACCAATGAAAAACCTTCAGATTTCGATTGAGGATCATAGCGTAAAGGAAGGCATGAGCGCAAAGGTTATTTTGACGCAAAGTGTGGAGGATGTGCTTCTCGTCGCTCATTCTGCCATTCACGAAGAAAATGACAAGAAGTATGTGTTTGGCTTGGAGCAGAAGGCAGGGCCTTTAGGCAATGCTTTTTATGTCCGAAAAATGTACATCACAGTCGCGGATAGCAACGAGTCGCAATCTGCCGTTACAGGAGAGCTGTTCGAGGAGGAACAAATCATTATGGAGAGCAGCGAGCCTTTGCAGGAAGGGGAAAAGATTCGCATGCAGCCGTCATAACGATTGCACTCAGCGGCAGTAATGGATAAAGCACAGCCCTTAGGATTCTATGTGATCTTAAGGGCATTTTTGATAAGCGTTTATGGTCCACCCATTCATGTGGTATTATATGGTTTATATTTATGGCTTATATTTATGGTTTAGGCGTTTCATATATCCAATTATCCTTAATTTGCCGGGAGGGAAAGGACCATTGACTGAGCATACCGTAAGTGAATTATCCGAAGTGACCGAGAGTGGTCTGAAGAAGCTCGCAGATATGTTGGTAGCTGTCGTCGATGAAGGTGCTTCTATTGGTTTTTTACCGCCGTTAAGCCACAGAGAAGCAATGGCCTATTGGTCGAATGTGGTGAATGACGATGTCGTGCTGTGGATTGTAGAGCAGAACGGCGAGACTGTTGGGTCCGTACAGCTGCATCTAAGCTCCAAGCAAAATGGCAGGCACCGCGCAGAAATCGCCAAGCTTATGGTTCATCCGAGCGCCCGTCGAAAAGGAATTGGACAATTGCTGATGGCGGCAGCGGAAGCGCGTGCGATTGCCGAAGGCCGCAGTTTGCTCGTGCTGGATACTCGTGCTGAGGATCCTTCCAATCTGCTTTATCGCTCTATTGGCTACATGGAAGCAGGGAGAATCCCTCAATATGCCATGTCGGCAAATGGAGAGCTTCATGATACCGTTTATTATTATAAGCTGTTAAAGCAGCAGCCTAAGCAGGAGGAGGAATAGAATGAGCGGCTTAAATGTGAACCCGTTGCTTCTCCCTATTCCTGAGCACGTGGAGAGCAGTCGTCTGCTCATTCGTGCACCTTTATGGGGAGACGGCGACCAATTAAACAATGCCGTTATTGAAAGCCGAACAGAACTATTGCCTTGGATGCCATGGGCAGAGCATATCCCGACTGTGGAGGATTCCGAGCTCGTCATTAGAAGGGCCAGACTAAAATATTTGGAGCGAACGGATCTTATGCTGCTGCTATTTCTGAAGGATACGGGCCAGTTGATTGGGAGCAGCGGTCTTCATCGGATGGACTGGGAGGCACGAAAGTTTGAAATCGGCTACTGGGTTCGAACCTCATGCAGCGGGATGGGGTATATATCGGAAGCGGTTGAGGCGATAACCGATTTCGCCATACATGAGCTTGCAGCAAACCGAATCGAAATTAGATGCGATGCGCGAAATATGCGAAGCGCGAAGGTTGCGGAGCGTAACGGGTATACACGCGAAGGTATTCTTCGCAAGGAGAAAGCGGCTGTCGACGGCTCTCTCCGGGACACGATGGTTTTTGCAAAGGTTAGGGGATTCGAATTTTAGTCGATCCGTCTACTATGATCGAAGTGTTCTTTCATAATCTTCGAATCTAATTTTGCGAATATGCTTCCGATCGGAGGAGCGGGCGATGATTCCTTCAGACCGACCTCCTGCATCAATGCCGACCTGCGTATGCTCAAATCCCTTCAAATAGGCATAAGTGTCTGCGATCGTCCGTGGAAAGTCCAAGCCAGGTTTCTCTGACAACAGCGGTGCGGCGTCTAATTCCAGGCGCTGCGCAAATCTGGTTTTCTCTTCTTCCTTATAAAAGGGCTGATGGCCATGATCGCGCCATACGGCGATTTTTTCCTGAGGCAGGGCTAAGAGCTGATCCAGCTCAGCTTTGTTTATGGAGAAGACATCAAAAAAACGATAATGCTGTATTTTGCTAGCCGTATAGTTTTTGGCAGCCTTTGTTTTCCCGCCGTACGATTCTTGATAAATGACGGTCAGCGCCCAATCATTGTCCGAGAAGATGCTGTTCAGCACCTTTTCCGCTATCGGTATGAGAAAGTCTGCAATATTTCCGTACGGGTTGCCGATGCGGTCACCCTTTGCATACAAGAGCTCTTCCCTTGATCCAATTAAATAATCGAGTTCCCCTTTGTCCGTTTTGAAAAAAATGATTCTTGCATTCTCTCCGTCAACTTTCTCATACATGTAAACAAGCTCCGATTCATGCAGATGCCCGTTTTCTTCCGTTAACGTCTCAGTCAGCCTTCCTTTCTCGCCAAGGCGATGATAGGTTAGAATACTGGGATACTTGGTTAATGAGTTTAGCTTTTTTATATCCATGGCGTTCAGCTCCTAAGCATATTCCCGTTCAATCCACAATTTATTCTAAACGGCAGTTATGGAACAATTCGTCATAACGGGCACAAGTCCTCTTTAACCTATATAAGTTGAACGAATCAGTACCATTGGGCTGCAGCCGCGATCGGAAGAATAACTTTGGTCACGCAGCGCTTACCGCATACTCATGTTTAGTTCATCTTATATAGAAGAACATGCAAAGGAGATATTTTATGCAAAAGGAAGATTCGCCAAACCTTCACCGCATTATGCGCGAACTGGGCCATGATAAAGTGATTGAGATGCTGACGGAACGCATACCGGCATCGGATCTGAATAGTCTGCTGCTGGAGGTTTTCAGGCAGAAAACGAACCAGACAACGCCAAAGGAATTGTTGAAGAAATACGAAGCCAATCGATTCGTTCACCCAGCAGAAGCCGACACCTTGACACTGAAACAACTAGAGCTCGAAACGCTGCGAATTGCGAGTGAGCAATCCTTTTCCGCCATACAGCTATCGCCTGCCGCTCCTCTCGGTTCCTGCTCGGTAATCGCTACGGTTGACCAGAATAAAGTAATATCGGCATTACGAGGCACGGAGGTCGTTGCCGATGCAACCAATCTGCTGGCGCTGCATGTTGCCCATTTGCTGAAATCGGGAAAAGCGGACAATGAGAGCAGTTTTTTAAGATTCAGCACGACACACAGGCACATTAGAGCACAAAGCCTCAGCAACGCTCCTGGCATGCTGCCGCATTTCCATGTCTTTTGTCTAGTCACCTCGGGCAAGGATAACGGCTCTTATTCCTTTGAGAAACAAGCGTTCTTAGAGCAGGCAAACGTTTATCAGGCCCTTTTCCGCAAGCTGTTCCAGTCCGACATTGCGATTGTACTCTGTGCTCGAGCGGGATATACGGACTCTGATGGGCTCATTGAGCGGATTATGGAGTACGGAAGAGAGCATGGGATAAAGGCAACGCTATCCGTGTCCGCCTCGGAGGAAAGCAATGAATATTACAAGGGGCTTCAATTCACGGTCAAAACGGTCATTAACGGCAATAACTATACGATCGGAGACGGCGGCTTTGTCGATTGGCCCAATCGGCTGCTCAGTCGGCGCAAGGAACGGCTGCTGATTAGCGCTATCGGTTTAGACCGTCTAGTGCCTGAGCTTGCACGCATAAGCTTATAATGGTTAAACTTAATAAATAAACAAGAATAAGTAGGATACTTAAAATAGTGAGCGGTTAGCGGATGAGGAGTGAGTGATGGATGGGGAACAGAACCTTTACACTAAGCGAGGCTAACGAGCTGCTGCCCGAGCTGCTGGCAGCCTTGCGGCAGCTTCAGCAGCTGACGGCGCAATTTGAAGATAAATACTTGGACTATCAGAAGGAAAGGGCGGCTTTAGAGCATGCCTCAGCTTCCAGCCATGGCAGCAGGGACCCTTTTTTTGAGCAGGAAAGCCAGCTGGAATTTATGAAAATGGAGGCAGACCTGCTCATTGAAAACTTTGCCCGCAAAGGGGTACAGCTGAAAATGATCAATCCCGGCTTGATGGATTTCCCATCAGTACTGGACGGGGAGGACATCCTCATATGCTGGAAAGAGGGCGAAGAGCGGGTCAGCCATTACCATGGCCTGCATGACGGCTTTGCGGGCAGGAAGCCTTACCCGGCGGAATAAAGTTCATTCAATTACATGAAGCAAGAAGAGCTTGAGTCCCGAAGATGCAGCCAGCGGGACTCTTTGCTGTAGCGGCAATTCGTTTGAAGAAGAGAGAGGAAGCATGCGATGTCAGGCGTTATTTCAAAGGCGATACAGCTGCTTGACCTTCTGCTGCCGCAAGGGAAGGAGAAGGAATTAAGCATTACCGAAATGAGCAGGGAGCTGGGAATGCCTGTGCAAAGCGTGCATCGCATATTGGGCTCCTTAATGGAGCATGGGTTTGTCGCTCAGAATGCGAGAACGAAGAAGTACAAGCTAGGCCTGTCTATCATGAAGTACGGCTTCCTCATGTGGGACAGCCTCATGCTGCGCACGGTAGCGAGGCCGTTCATGGAGGAGCTTTCCCAGAAGACGAAGGAAACGGTTTATTTGGCAACGAGGGAAAACGCGGAAGGAGTCTATATCGATTCAGTAGATTCTCCGCAAATACTCAAAATATCCGAGCCGATTGGGCTAAAGCTCCCATTGTTTATTGGAGCCTCGAATCGCGTTATCCTTGCCTATCTGCCTAGGAAAGCGCAGGAATCCGTTCTCGATGAGGTGGACTGGGAAAGCGTTCCATCCCTTAAGCCATTGACAAAAGCCTATATCGAGGAAGAAATTTCAACGATTCATAGACAAGGCTATGCCGTTACCGAAGGCGAAGCAACGGAAGGCACGACCGGCATAGCCGCTCCCATATTTTCATATGAGAATCGGGTCATTGGCTCCTTGAACGCAGCCGGACCAACGCTTCGTTTCACGGAGGAAACCATACGGAAATACAGTCTGCTCGTGAAAAAATACGCAGATGCCATATCGGACGAGCTGGGCTATCGTCACAGGCCTAATAAATAGTTTTTGTGCTAGGTATCCCACTATGTGGGAAACTAATATTAACCATATCGGATATTGGAATTATAATTAGCTTCAATAAGCGTCGTAGACGCACGTTGAAGGAGCATGATCCGATGAATATCGTAGCATTTAAACATTTCGATTTTGATGATGAGGAAGCATTTCGTACGTGGGCTAATCGGAAGGGGCATCATCTAATGATGCGTGAGCCTTCCCTTGGCGTCGATGCGGACTGGATGGATGGGCTTGATCTGCTGATTATATGCGGAGGTCCGATGAGTGTATACGAAGAGGAACGTTATCCATGGCTCGTTCAAGAAAAACAGTTCGTGAAGCATGCGATTCAATTAGGCAAGAAGGTGCTCGGTATCTGTTTTGGCGCCCAGATGATAGCTGAGCTGCTTGGCAGCCCCGTGTACAGGAACGAACATAAGGAAATAGGCTGGCATCCTGTTAATCGGACAAGCGGGGAGCACCCGTGGCTGTCTGGATTGAATGAGACCTTCCTTTCCTTCCAGTGGCATGGCGATACGTTCGAGCTTCCGAAGGATACGCGGCTGCTCGCCTACTCGGCTGCTTGCAGGGTGCAGGCATTCGCATACCTGGACCATGTGCTCGCACTGCAGTTTCATTTGGAAACGACGCCGGCGTGTATGGAAGCCATGTTCGCGAATTGGTCTGCCGAGCTTGTCCCGGCGCCTTATATTCAATCCGCTGAGCAGATTCGTCTGCGCTATGAGCAGAGCAAGCACTCTCATGATGCGCTGCACCGCATATTGGATCAGATAAGCCTGAGCTGAGAATGAGCAAGAAAAATGAAGGGAACGATGTGATATGAAACGCAATCGCCTTGGAACATCAGAGCTTTATGTGAGCGAGATCGGTCTGGGCTGTATGTCCCTTGGCCGCGAGAAGAATAAAGCCATTTCGCTTATTCATAAAGCGATAGATAATGGCGTTAACTTCCTCGATACGGCCGATCTTTATGATGAAGGGTTGAACGAAGAAATCGTTGGCGAAGCTGTTCGGGGCAGGCGCTCAGACGTCATTATTGCGACAAAGGTAGGGAACAGATGGGAGCCGGGAAAGGAAGGCTGGTCATGGGACCCTTCTAAGTCGTATATCAAGTCGGCTGTAAAAGAAAGTTTGCGGAGACTCCAAACGGAATATATTGATCTCTATCAGCTTCATGGAGGCACGCTGGACGATCCGATATCGGAGACCATCGAGGCTTTCGAGGAGCTGAAGCAGGAAGGTCTTATTCGTTATTATGGCATTTCTTCCATACGTCCTAATGTCATTAGGGAATATGCGGATCGCGCGAATATCGTCAGCGTCATGAGCCAATACAGCATTCTGGATCGAAGACCAGAGGAGCAGGTGCTTCCGCTTCTTGCCCAGAAGAAGGTCAGCTTAATAGCGCGGGGGCCAGTTGCGAAAGGGATACTGACCGGTGCTGGCGCAGAGAAGGCAAAGAAGGGTTATTTGAGCTATGGCAAGGATGAGCTGACAGCACTGCATGCTTCCTTGCTCGAAGCAATCGATCCGTCTCGCGATATCGCGCATGCGGCGATTAGATATGCGTTAGCCGATCCGGCGGTTGCGACAGTGATTCCCGGCGCAAGCTCGGCTGAGCAGCTGATTCATAACATCGCTGCTGGTGCTGAGGCCGCGCTGACGCCGGAGGAAAGGACGGCCATTCGCAGCTTAAGCGAGGCAAACCGCTATGAGCAGCACCGCTAAAGCAGCTCCATCTTGCAGACAAAGCCTATACCGATTCAGCTCTCTATGCTATTCTAAGGGAGGAAGGTTTGACTTTAACAACTGTATGCAATAAAATTACAGTATCCTTCTTGAGAGGGAGTTGCAACGATGAATAGTGAATTTACGGTAGCGGTTCACAGCTTGGTGCTGTTAGCCTATTTGCCTGATCATATGGCTAGCAGCGAGACAATAGCAAGAAACGTGTCGACGAATCCAACGCGGATTCGGAAAATAATGAGTACGCTGCGAAAGCAAGGGTTCGTCACAACGAAGGAAGGTATCGGCGGGGGCTATATTCTGAATTGCGAGCCGAGCGGAGTGACGCTTGCCCAGATCTACAGAGCGATTTCCGGAGGAACGCTGAAGCCGCATTGGTGCTCAGGCAATCCAGATGAGGATTGTTTGGTTTCCGCGAATATTCAAGGTGTGATGGATCATTTCTTTTATGAGGCTGAACAGCATTATGTGGCTTATCTGGAGCAAAATACGCTGCAGACCGCGCTCGACAAAATCCGCAAATGCCAGCTTCAACAAAAGAATCAGCAGATGTAATCACTCATGAAGAGGCTGGTTACAACAGCGGCGGTAACGTTGCGGCATGCCGCGCTTTACCGCTTGTTGGGCGGGCCTTTTTCATATGATATATGTATGAAATATTCATACAGTTGATTGGATATACGTCAGTCTGCATGGAAGCAGCAACTACAATGAAAAGGGTGAATGTCATGTCAGATCATATCATAACCAATTCTTCTTTTAATATCCCGCTATCGGTTCTAGATGTATCGCCAATCGTTGAAGGTGGATCTGTGTCGGAATCTCTCAGCAATACGTTAGACCTGGCGCAGCATGCGGAGCAGTGGGGCTACAACCGCTATTGGCTTGCCGAGCATCATAATGCGCCAAGCATCGCAAGCTCCGCCACGTCTATCGTTATCGGGCATGTCGCGGCAGGGACCTCCAAGATCCGCGTAGGGTCAGGAGGCATCATGCTGCCTAACCATGCTCCGCTCGTTATAGCCGAGCAATTCGGTACGCTCGAATCTTTGTTTCCAGGACGGATTGATCTAGGGCTTGGTCGTGCCCCAGGCACTGACGGGTTGACAGCAACCGCGCTTCGCGGCAACAGAGGCGGCAATGGGCATGATTTTCCCGAGAAGCTCGCTGAGCTTCGCGCTTTCCTAGATCCAACCCGCACCGAGCTCGGCATGCCGGTTCGCGCCATCCCGGGTGAAGGACTGGATATTCCAATTTGGCTGCTTGGGTCCAGCGATTTCAGTGCGATGCTTGCCGCGGAGCTTGGTCTTCCTTTTGCCTTTGCCGGCCATTTCTCCCCAACCTTTACCGTGCCTGCAATGAATCTTTACCGAAGCAGCTTCAAGCCGTCCGAGGTGCTTGACAAGCCTAAGGGCATGGTTGCTGTCAACGTCGTTGCGGCGGATTCGGACGAGGAGGCTGCCTATTTGGCTACATCCATGCAGCAGCTGTTCCTGTCCTTTATCCGCAATACGCGCGGGGCTCTTCCTGCTCCCGTACGGGACATGGATACGGTGTGGACGCCGCAGGAAAAGATAGCTTTGCAGCAGCAGCTCGGTTCCTCCATTGTCGGCGGTCCAGACACGGTACGAAGCAAGCTGAAACAATATATTGAAGCGACGAAAGCCGACGAGATTATGGTTGCGGCCCATATTTTTGACCATAAGGCGCGCTTGCGCTCCTATGAGATTATAGCGGGACTTTAATACGCAGCAGGATGAATGCAGCTTAATGAACGAGAGAGGGCAGCCTCCCAAGGTCAATTGACCTTGGGAGGCTGCCCTTTGCCATGTAAATGACGACGCTAGCAACAGCTATTCCATCGGTGGCCGAAGGCCTTTTCGCAGCTCGCGAATCGTGAGGCCGAAGTCCATCTGGAGATGCGGATAGTCCGGGAAGTTGTCCCAATCTCCGCCCCAAGCAAAGCCCAGTCGCTTGGCAATCGCAACGACCTCCATCCAGTCGGCTTTCCCATTTTTGTTGCCGTCATATTTCATATCCCATACGACCTCGCCTTGTTTGGTACGCAGGGCGAAATCGATGGCGAGGCCATAATTATGGTAAGAGTGCCCGCCTTGAACCTGCGTTACGACATTGCCTTCCGCAGTGCGTCCTTTTGCATATATGGCATCCTGCTCTTCGCTGGAGCGGAATCCATCCGTAATGAGGATGGTGATGCCGGCTTTGCTCGTTTCGGCTATCAGCTCGGTCTGCTTAGCGAATACGATGGGATGCAGCTCCGTTACGGGAGGGACGGGTGTTTGATCGATATAAGGCGCAGCGGGTTCGAACGTGAGTATCGCTTTCCATAATAATGCGGCTGTAATGGCCAAAATGATGAACAGAAGCAATCGATTTCGCTTGCGTCTATTTTTGGCTGCGAGGTCTAGCTGAGCCCGCCCGACAGGCAGCGGTTGGTGAGAGAACTGATTGCGTTCGAGCATGTACGATCTCCTTAAGCTTGATATCCGTTCATCTTATCATATTGAAGTAGGCGATGCCCTAGTCCGAGGTAGGGGATTCATGCAGCGTATTGACAAATTATCAGTTTAGATCTAAACTGATAACAAGAAGCAGCGCAGGAGGTGGTTATATGAATCAAGAGGATTCGGAAGCATCGTTATCGAAGCGCGATGAGCGTTTAGGCTTATTGATATGGTTTCGCTTATCGCGGGTTTATAACCATAGCTTGCGGGAAACGCATCAGCACTTGAAGAAATGGGGCCTTACTGCCGCGCAATTCGATATGCTGGCCCAGGTTGGAGCACATGACCGCCTTACCCAGCAGCAGCTGGCGGATAAGCTGTTCGTCACCAAAGGTAATATTACGCAGCTGCTTGGCAAGCTGGAGGAGCTAGGCTTCATCGAACGCGAGCAGGAATGGAAGACCAAATATGTGTCGCTCACCGAGAAGGGCAAAGCGCTGTTTGACGATGTCGTTCCGGTGCAGGAGCAGTTCCAAGCCTCGCAGTACAATGTGCTGAGCCGGGATGAGAAGAAGCAGCTGCTTGAGCTGCTTAAGAAAATACAGCATGAATAATAAACGTTATAAATGAAACGCTCATGATTGATAAAACCATTAGGAGGTTGTTCATATGCAACTCAAAGGTATTCACCACGTATCCGCCATTACAGGCACAGCTTCTGGCAATTTCGAATTTTATACGCAGCTGTTAGGCCTTCGTTTGGTGAAAAAAACAGTTAACCAAGACGAAACTTCGGTATACCATTTGTTTTATGGAGATGAGAAAGGAAACCCAGGCACGGAGCTCACTTTTTTCGAGTTCCCGATGACGGCGCAAAACCGGGCAGGTACAAGCAGCATTTCGTCGCTGTCTCTGCGGGTAGCTAACGATGCGGCGATCGCATATTGGAAAGCGCGCTTCGAACAGCATAACGTGGATCACGACGACATCGTGGACAGGGCTGGCCGCCAGACGATCGCGTTCCGTGATTTTGAAGGACAACGGCTCGTACTCGTTTCCGATGAGCATAATGCTGGCGTGAAAGGCGGAATTCCTTGGGAGAAAAGCCCAGTGCCAGCCGAGTTCGGCATTCTAGGGCTGGGTCCCGTACAGCTTACGGTGAAAAACCCGGAGCCGACCGTTCTCGTCCTCACTCAGCTTATGGGCTTCACGGAAAAAGGCAGGTACCCGTCGACAATCGCGGGCCAGCCGGATATCGTCGTATTCGAGACCGGCGAGGGAGGCAGCGGCGCCGAGGTCCATATCGAGGAAAGAAATGATCTGCCGCGCGAGCAACAGGGGTATGGCGGCGTGCATCACGTGGCCTTCCGCGTAGACAACGATGAGGAGCTGCGTGAATGGATCGAGCATATTCGCGGAGTACGAATCCCGAATTCCGGCTTCGTCGACCGCTTCTACTTCCGCTCGCTTTACTTCCGCGAGCCTAACGGCATATTGTTCGAGCTGGCTACCGACGGTCCGGGCTTCGATACCGATGAGGATATCAACCATTTGGGCGAATCGCTGGCGCTTCCGCCATTCCTTGAGCCGCAGCGTGCGCAAATCGAATCCAGATTGAAACCGCTCCAAACCAAAGCAGACGCTTAACGCGCCCAGATCGGCTTTTTATAAAAAGGCGGCCATTCCTGATCATTAAGGGATGGCCGTCTTTTCTAGAAATATAAGAATTTATATGTTCTCACATCAAAATGTGCTTATCTATCTCCGCGAAACGACTGCTTTTGCCACAGAGGGCGGCGATAGCCGTTTACGTTTGAAATATTGGAAAGTATATTCTAAGGCGATACATTCTCTATATTTCTCGGAATGAAACGCGCCGCGCCGCCAAAGGACGGCGACAGCCGTTTCACCTTGACGTATAGGAAAGGATATGAGTTTGCTCATCCTTTCTCTATACATTTCGTCGAATCGATGGCGTCTAAAGAATGGACGCCGTCAGGCGTTGCTTCTTACATTCTACCAATAATTGAGCAATGAGTATTCATAGAAAGTTTGATATGCTTCGAGGATTAATCTCTTTAGGAGGGACCCTATGAAGCAACTTTTTAATAGATGGTATGTGACTGCTAGTGTTTTACTGGGACTGCTTGCCGCTTCCATACATACGGTTCATGCTGAAACCAAGCTGCCTTTCAACGATATATCCGGGAGCTATGCCAAGCAGGAAATTATAGATTTGTATCAGAAAAAAAAAATAACGGGCACTTCCGAAACCAGCTTCTCTCCGGCAGCATCCATTACGAGAGCGGAGTTCATTACCGTGCTTGATCGGCTGCTTGGACTTGAGCCGGCAGCAAGCAAGGTCATGCCATTCTCGGATGTAGCAGCGAAGGCTTGGCATTATGGTTGGATTCAAGCCGCGGTTCAGCTGGGCTTGGCAGATGGCGTGAGCGCCAGCCGCTTTGCTCCGGACAAGCCGGTAACGCGTCAGGAGGCGGCTCTGTTGCTCGCACGGGCACTGAAGAAGCAAACAGGCGGTACGGGAGCAAGGACAAGCTTTGCAGACGATGGACTCATAGCGTCATGGGCCAAATCCTCTGCAGCTGCGGTGCAGAGCCTCGGTCTTATGCAAGGCGATAGCAACGTTTATTTCCGTCCGCTCGATCCGATTACAAGGCAGGAAACGGTTGTTATGGTGCACCGTGTGCTCCAGAATGAGAAATGGGCAGCCATGTTGGCAGCCAAACCTGAAGAGACGATCAAACTCGGCTGGCAATACGGCCAAACGACGAAGCAATATCAGAGCAATGTTCTCGCTTCAAACGTGAATACGCTGTCGCCCCGATGGTTTTTTGCAAAAGCTTCCGGAGAGATAACGGATGTCTCGGATCCTTCCCTTGCTGCTTGGGCTAAAAAATACAATAAGAAAATTTGGCCAATGGTTGGCAACCGCTCCGATCAAGCGGCAACGCATAAGCTGCTGTCGAGTGCGAGCTTACGCAGCGGACTTGTGACCAAGCTAGCCGGTTATGCTGCAAAATACGAGCTAGATGGACTCAACCTCGATTTTGAAAATGTAGCTCCGCAGGATCGTGCCGCGTTAACCGCATTCGTCACGGAGCTTGCGAAAAAGCTGAAGTCGATGAACGTCACGCTTTCCATGGATGTATCGCCTGACCGCGGGACGGACTGGACGGATGCGTTTGATTTCGCCGCGCTTGGCAAGCAGGCGGACTACATGGTGCTCATGGGCTATGACGAGCACTGGGGAGCGGGTTCTGGTGCAGGGCCGAATGCTTCGCTTGGCTTTGACAAAGAGGGCATTGCCAAGCTGATTAAAGCGGTTCCCAGCTCTAAGGTTATCTTAGCGCTTCCGTTCTACAATCGTGATTGGGATTTGAGAAAGGACGGCTCGGTGGAATCGACCGCGTTTATTACGCTGAATGAACAGAATGCCATTTTGAGCAAATATGCGATCAAACCAAAGTGGGACGAGCAATCGGGCCAGTATACCGCGACCTATTTGAAAGCTGGCGTAAAGCATGAAATATGGGTAGAAGATGGCCGTTCCCTTACGGCAAAATACAAGCTAGCGGCAGAAGCGGGTTTGGCGGGGCTGGCTTATTGGTACATCGGAGGGGAGAGCCCTGACATTTGGGCCAGCATGCGTAACGCCGACCGTTTTCTGGGCTATCGATTCGAATGACGGCAGAGCTGTGCTGGTGTCGGCATTATAGGTGATCTACCAGCTGAATGACAACGAAAACGAGATTCGTATTTTCCGAACTGGCAATTGCGCGGCATGAATAGGTAGAATAAATAGGAAGAGAGCGTGATAGATTAATTTCGATTCAAGAAGGTGAGAGAATCCGTTTATGAGAAAGCTTTCGGCATTATTACTAGCATTGGCGTTGTTGTTTTCATTCGTGTCGCCGACTCAAGCTGAAGGCAAAGCCCTTTCCGTTTGGATAGGGGACGAGCAGGTGCAGCTTGGCAGCCTACAGCCGATTATGGAGAAAGGGACTACGCTCGTACCGGCGAAGCTTGTGCTGCAGAAGCTGAACTTCCAAGTCGCGTGGGACCAGAAGAGCAAGACCATTACGGGCAAAAAGGACGGTCTGGTCCTTTTATTCCAAGTTGATCAGCTAGGGGCGACGGTTAACGATACACAGCAAGAGCTGCTCGCGGCGCCTAAGATCGTGAAGGGTACTGCTTACATTCCGCTTCGGACCGTAAGCGAAGCCGCTGGCTATGAGATTATCTGGAACAAGGAACAGCGGACCATTACCCTCCAGGTCAGAGAGCCGAGTCAAGGCTTCCTATGGAAGGTAGAGAAAGCAGGCAATACCGTTTATTTGCTAGGCTCGATACATATTGCGAATAAAGCGATGTATCCATTACGTCCAGAAATCCAGAAAGCGTATGACTTATCCGATTATTTGGTGGTAGAGGCTGATATTACCCAAATGAATAATGAGGAAGTACAGAAGCTAGTCCTCGATCTAAGCGTCTACAAGGATCAAACGACGCTCAAGGATCATATATCTGCAGATGCGTACAAGAAGCTTGGCGAGATTCTAAAGGAGAACGGGCTTGAGGCGAATGCGCTCGATACCTATAAGCCATGGAGCGTATCCTCGTCGATTGATTATCTGTCATCCTCCCATTCCGGCTATGATGCAGGGATTGGCATTGACGCTCATTTCCTTGAACAATCGATCACAAGCAAAAAACCGATATTGGAGCTCGAATCGATCGAATATCAGCTGCAAATGTTCGATAGGTTCTCCGATAAGCTGCAGGAGGAGATGCTCGCTGCCTCCATTGCGAATTATTATACGGAGGATTCCGGCATTGACGACCTCACAGAGATGTGGGCGACGGGCAATGAGGAGCAGTTGCTGAAGCTGACGGAATCAACGTCCTCGAATGAGGAGCTGAATAAAGCGCTCCTCACGGACCGCAATGCGCCGATGGTTGATAAAATAACCGGTTATTTGAACGAGAGTGCAAGTAAAAGCTACTTTGTCGTTGTAGGCGCTGCCCATATGCTGGGCGAGAACGGTATCGTTCCGCTGCTGGAGAAGAAGGGGTTTACGGTTACGCGGCAATAGAAACAAGACGAGAATAAGAGGAAGGCAGTCTCCAGGTAGGGAGGCTGCCTTCTTTCTTTCATTCCTTCATTCCTTCATTCATTCATTCATTCATTCGTTCGTTGGTCCTAACGTTGGTCCTATCGTTGGTTCGTACAGGCGAAACTAATGGCTGGCCGCAGCTTCTTTCTGTTGCTTGAGCTTAAGCTCCACAAGCAGCGCGTGAAGCTGCTCGGTTGCAAGACCGTGCAGGACAAGCCGGAAGCCCGCCTTGAGCGTCGTGAGCGGCACCATGGGGTGCTTATTGTTTATGAGGGCCAGCCGGTCGTTGCTTCCGATGATTTTGGATGCGAGTATGCCGATAGTCTCGTCAAGCTGCAGCGAGTTGGTAGCACGCCAGAAATCATTGTCCGTTAGGAACAGCTGGTAGACAGGTGTGAAGCATTCGATTGCAGTCGTTAAATCCATGAAGTTCGTCCAACGCCTCGGCATTTGTTCAATCGGAATGCGCGAGGAGGTAATCGCGTTGAAATTGAGCTGCTTCTGCGCCGTCACTTCCATTCCTTTCTCACGCAGCTCTCGGTTAAGGTTAATGACGAAATTGTATAGATTCAGGTCATGAATGAGAAAGAGATCATCCTTCACGGGCTCAAGCTTGGTCGGCTTGAGCGGATTCATCTCAATGTGGACGCCAGGTACGTTGTCGCGGATGAAGCCGAGCACCTCGGAGCCAAGATAGAAATGGCGCAGGATCATAAAGTTGGCGCTCGGGCTCACGAATGTTTTCATGCCGAAATGCAGCACGCGATGCAGCAGTCGGGATGAGGTGAGCGCTTTGGGCACGATGATTTTGTAGAGCTGCAGCACGATAATCATCAATCTTGCGAAGGGACGTAGAACAGGCAGCAGAAACTGCCTGGACCTGCTGGAGCAGTCCTTCAGGTAAGCGGCCTTTGCCTCCTCGTTGAACGGAATGCTCTGATCCATGTATATGGCGAGAAATGGATTGGGATCATTTTTGTCATGCGGCATGTTTTTGAAATAATCGGCGTCACTCATACATTGCCCAGCTCCTCTAATTGCAGCAGGTACAGCCGGGCCGTTGTTTTGGCTGTTTTCACGATACGCGCCGCAATATCTGCGGTCAGCAACGGATGCTGAACGACCGTTTCCAGCCGCTCGAAATGCTTCTCGTCGGAATCGCTATGATAGAGCAGGAAGGAGACCTCATCATCGCCGAGACCAAGCTGATCGCGAATCATTTCGCCCCAGTAGCGGGCCATCCGGCAGCCAAGACCCTCGATAATCCACATCGCGCCAATGAGATCGATGGGATTCTCGCGGCTTGCGCGTTGGAATAGATAGGCAGACAACGCTTCACTCCCAATATTTTTCTCTCCGGCTTGAATGGTGCTTAAATCGCCGCCGACCGCTACATAGTTGCGTTCAAGTATTTGAAAGTCGCGATGCTCGTCGCGCGCATGGGCAATGAACGTGGAGCGAAGATCAATATGCTCAATTGCGATATAGGAGGCAGCGCGGGCTATCCACTGGGAGCCGTCGATGACCTGCTGGCGAATGTTCTCCATAAGCGCCTTATAATCGTCTAGCGTAAATTTTTGATTATACAGCTTCTGGATAACCGGTACATGGGCGAGCTTCTGCTCGAAATCGATCCATACCTGCACAAGCTGTCTCACCAGATGGGCTTGCACATCGTCCGCTTCATTATATTCGAGATGCGGAGCCTCGGGCTCGCGTTCTTCAAACGCTGCAGCGCTTTCGCTTGAAGAGCCGACCACGGTCAGCAGCATATAGGAGGTTTGGAACCTGCCGCTCTCGGGAACCATGCAGAGCACCTGCTCGCCTGGCTTCAGATGTCCCTCGTTCAGCAGCTCCTCCAGCATAATGTAGATGGATGCCGCGCCTGTGTTGCCTTTTGTGTACAGATTCGTGAACCACTTCTCCTCGGGTATCGTAAGCCCGCCTAGCTGGAGCAGCCTGAATATCTCTTCACGGAAAAAATGCGAGGAATAATGGCAGACCATCCAGTCGATGGCTGCTGGATCAATCTTTCCTTCATCCACGAGCTCGAAGAAGCGGTTCACGCCGACCTTAGGCATTTCGTTCACGAGACGGATATCCTGCTTGAGATTGACGGCACCGTCGCTTGCAGCATCATGAACGGAAGGGTAGTCGAGCCAGCTTGCATGCTCGGCATGCTCTTTGTTCGCGCCGGCGTACATGCAGACATCATATAGATTCGCATAGGATTTGTTATCGATCCATTCAATACGCAGCGATAAGCCGCTCGCGGCCGGCTGATGCTGGAGGACAGCGGCCCCAGCCCCGTCGGATAGCATGAAGCGAAGGAAGTCGGTGTCGAACGGTACTGGGCGGTCAATAAGCCCTTCCTGGGCCTCAAACCGCGTATGCTTGAACACACGACTTGGGAATTCGCTGGCGCAGGAGATCGCGGTTTGCTGCTCGCCAGATTGTACATGCAGAAAGGCGTTTTTCATCGCCTGCATGCCGCTTGCGCATACGCCGTGATGCGTGGCTACCTCCATAACGGGCAGCCCAATCTCAGCATGCACCATGCTGGCAAAGCCGGGTACCAGCAGGTCGCCTTGCGTCGTCCCGACTGCAAGGAAATCGACTTTGCCGCCAAGCTCAGCTTTGTTTCGCGCGAGGGCGTCGTTAATGGCAAGGCTCGCCATTTCCGCATTGGAATAGAGGCTTTTCTGCTCTTTGTTTAATGCGTAGTGGCGATAATGAATTTTATTCTGCTCGAGAATACGGCGTTTAGACTTGGAGCTTTTGCCGTTTATTTGACCGAGGTAATCTTCAATCTCATCGTTGCCGACCGGATCGCCAGGGAGGAACTTTCCGATGCTGGTCATGTAAACAGGGTTCATAAGGCACCTCCGAAAAATGATGAATTTATATCTCTTATGATCGTTAATCCACCCATATAGGCCTAGTACTAACTTTATTTGGTACCGCTTGAAAAGTGGGACTTGAATAGATATTCGGCCATCCGATATAATAGACGCATATCAAAACTGATGACTGACGGAGGTAACCCAGCCGATGAAGTAAGTACACGATTCCTGTAAACAACTTGTCTAAAGTACAAGCGGCGTTCTCGAATAGCGAGAACCGGTCAGGGATACGTGCGTCGATTTGGGGACTTGCGAAATAGCAATCAGCAGCGATACATAAAAGATGTTTACCCGTGATAAAACGGCGTGACACATCCTTATTTCCGTTTGCCTGATATTCCCCTGCGTATTCGACCGTGTGCCGCTGGCCACGGTTTTTTATTATGTCTTTCGAAATGGGGAATGTAAATTGATGCTATTAAAGGTTAAACAGATAAACAAAGAATGGAACGGCCATTTGTTGTTCGAGAATATAAGCTTTGAAGTGAAGGAGAATGAGCGGCTTGCGTTGTTCGGACGAAACGGCGCTGGGAAAACGACGCTGCTGAAGGGATTGACGGGCAGGCTCAAGCTCGATGGAGGCGAAGTACAGCGGATTCTACCGCTAGAGGAATGGGGATGGCTGGACCAGCAGGCACAGCTGGAATCGGCGCTGACACTGCAGCAATTCGTGCAAGCGGGATCGGGTGAGCTGTTCGGGTTAAAGCAAGCGATGGAGGAGCTTGCGAACCAGATGCAGGGCGGCGATAATAGCGAGCTGCAGCTTGGCCGCTATAGTGAGTTGTTCGAGAGGTATGTACAGCTTGACGGTTACAGCTGGGAGATAAAGGTCGAGAGATGTTTAACCCGCTTAAGCTTCGAGCGTGCGTTATGGGGCCAAACATTCGCTCAGTTAAGCGGAGGCCAGAAAACGAAAGCCCAACTGGCAGCGCTCATGGTCAGGGAGCCAAAGCTTGTCCTGCTGGATGAACCAACGAATCATTTGGATGCGGAAGCACTGGATGCACTCGAACAGTGGGTGATGAGTTACGCGGGAACAATCGTTTATGTTTCGCATGATCGGACGTTTATCGACCGAACGGCTTCGTCTGTCTTAGAGCTTGGGCAGCATGCCTGCAGACGTTATCCAGGAGGTTACACCGATTACAAGAAACAGAAGGAATTGGAGCTGAAGACGCAGGAAGCGCTGCATAAGAAGCAGGAGCAGGAGCGGGAGCGGGAGAAGCTGCTCGAGAGCATTCGAATGTATTCGGAGTGGTTCCATCAGGCTCATAAGGCAGCCGGGCAAAATGATTTTCTTCGGTCGAAATCAAAGAAAAACGTTTCTCGGTTGCATGCGAAGGAATCCGCGCTGGAACGCCTGGATAGAAATAAAGTGCAGGTGAGCCGTGCAGAGACTCGGCTGCGCATGCAGCTTGATTCGGATGAATTCTCGGCTGCGACGCTGCTTCGAATGGATGCTGTAGGCTTTGCTTACGAGGGGCAGAATCCTTTGTTCAGTCAGCTAAGTCTTTCTGTCAGTAAGGGCGACCGTCTAGCGGTAATAGGGTCGAACGGAGCAGGCAAATCGACGCTGCTGAAGCTCGCGACAGGCAAGCTGAAGCCGGACACGGGCGAGGTTGTTCTTAACCCGCAGGCCAAGATCGGTTATTTCGAGCAGGAGCTTGAGCAGCTTGACCACAAGATGACGATTTTGGAGAGCTTGCTGCTGCTGCCGGATATGACGCAAACCTATGCAAGAACGATTTTAGGCTGTTTTATGTTCTCGAAGGATGATGTATTTAAATGCATTGGAGACTTGAGCATGGGCGAGAAGTGCAGGGTAGCGTTTCTTAAGCTGTACTTCAGCAAAGCTAACTTGCTTGTACTCGATGAGCCCACCAACTACTTGGATATCGGAACGCGAGAGCAGGTAGAGGAGGCGCTTATGCATTATCCCGGGGCTGTGCTGCTCGTGACGCATGACCGCTACTTGATTCGGCAAGCGGCAAATCGTCTGCTGATCCTGAGCGGCGATCAAGCGCCTAGATACTTCCCGGGAACTTATGAGGAGTATTTGTCCAAGGATCGCAGCCGTAACATATCTCCGGAGGAGCAGACGATCCAAAATGAGCAGGAGATGCTGATGCTTAGATTAACGAAGCTAATGGGCGTCTCACAGCCGGATGGACTGGAGGAGCAAGAGCAGCTGCTTCGGGAAATGATCGGGCTTCGTCTCCAGATTGCCAGCCTTTCGAATGAGACCTGACAGCATGCGAAAAAAGGATACAGAGAAATTTGAAACGGATGCGGATAAATAACCGTTTTAACATTGATGGAAATAATTGAAGGAAGTGGTAATCTGCAATACACAACTGGATTAAGAGCATTAATCGTATTTATATTGCTTACATTGGCTGGCTGTGGGGGATATGAGCGGGATAGCTACAAGCAAGCTGCAGTCAATGAGACGGAGGATGTCATAGACAGGCACGGGGATGTGAAAAATGGCGAGTTGTTGGACGATTTTATAGATGGGGATAGGGATCAGGTACGTGTGGTCCGTTACACGACGGAGGGCGACCCGCTCTTCTATGCACTCTCGAAGCTGAAGACAGGAATTGAAGTCCGTTATGACACTTCGCAGGATAAATTCGGATCGTCGTCGGTAAAGACTTATACCTGCGATTCGTTGCAGAAAAAACAAGCGACCAACGGTTATGCTTTTGAGATGAACGGATGCGGAGGAGCCGGCAAAAGAATTACGCTCCTTGAAATCCGCAATTAAAAGAGGGTTTATGCGGGAGTAAAGGGAGTGGAGGTTCAACGTCCCTTTACTTCAGCATGAGATAAAGATGGTCGACAGCATGCATGGCGTATTCCAAGCGGATGGGTTCGCCTTCCTCAAGCAATGCCAAGCAGGGTACGCTGGCTATTTTCCATTTGTCCCTTAGTAGCGGAGCGTAATTGATATTAAGCTTGTAAAGAGGTACCGAAATGCCAGTCAATTCAGCAATTTCAAGCATGCGCTCTCCAATTGCACAGGTTCCGCACAGCGGTGTGAAGAAATAAATGGCCGTTCTACGGCTATCGGATTGCAGAAGATCTAACAAGGCTGCTTCATTGATTTCGCGGATTGCCATCGTAATGCTCCTTCATACGGTATAAAAGTAATTTACTCGATTCGCGTCTCCAGCACAAGGAAAATGGATATTCGGAATGGACGATTCGCCGTAAGATACTGGAGAGTCTCCAGCCGATTAACAGCTTGAAAGCGAACATAGTGAAAACGGAAGTCGTAGATGCGAAATATGGAAATCTCTATGCTGTAGAGGGATATATGGATCGGGCGACTGGAGACGAGCTAGGTGTTGTTTATGTTAAGAAGCGGGGAGCAATCTGGGTTGTGACGAGCAAAGGGACGGGCCCGTGATGGCTGCTTGCATGAAGGGGGAATCGAAACGCTGGAGAAGGCTGTCTCTGTGCAGCGGCACAGCGGAATAGCTTTGGAATGAATGCGGCGGTTATGTATCGTTGAGGCTAGTTTTTGGATAGGACGATCGATAATAAAAATAAGCCATTGATGAGCAGCAAGGCAGCAAAAATGAGACTGGTTTTATTCTTTTTTATGAATTCCATTCGAACACCCCGCGTCTTCGTATTTACTCCTTTAATTATCTCGTTAATGGGCTCATTTTTCCACCTTTTTTTTGTAAAAAAAGTGTTCTGTAACCTTATCATTCATTATGCTTGCTTGATTTAGACACAAACCAGACGGCGATCACATCATTTTGTTTCTTTATTTGTAGGAATTTGTAATTGGGCAGGCAATTGTTATAAAATTAAGTTAGGCATGTACCTGCAGGCATCTAGCAGAGCTGCTCCGTTTATTTCAAGCATCGTTGCCACAAAGAAAAGGGATTATTCAGCTTTTGTAGAATAATGTAACGTTCACACTTTTTTTTTGGAACTTGCTTGTCGAATGGGCGTATAGCAACTGTAGAGTACTTGAGTTTAAATGTGCTATCGAATCATGATTAAGTATTGAACCATTTGGAAAGGGGGTGCAAAGACAATGGCAATCTCTCTCGTAAAAGGCCAGAAGATAGATTTAACCAAAGGAAATGCTGGACTTAGCAAGGTGATCGTAGGTTTAGGCTGGGACCCTGCCGAGGTTAAGGGCGGATTTTTCGGAATGAAGAAAGCTGCGAACGTTGACTGTGACGCTTCAGCGCTTTTGTTGGACGAAAAAGGAAAGCTTAGCGGCGAGCGTAATCTCGTATGCTTCTACAACAAGCAGAGCGGTGATGGCTCGGTCGTTCACACGGGCGACAACATCACTGGCGAAGGCGATGGCGATGATGAGCAAATTATCGTACAGCTGGACAAGGTACCTGCGCATATCCACAAGATTCTTTGCGTGGTAAACATCTACGAATGCGAATCCAGACGTCAGGATTTTGGAATGATTAAATCAGCGTTCATACGTATCGTTAACCCCGTTAACAACCAAGAGCTTATTCGCTTTAACTTGACGGATAATTACTCGGGCAAAACAGCTTTGGTTGTGGGTGAGCTTTACCGGAACAGCGGTGAATGGAAGTTTAGCGCAATTGGGGAAGGCACTCATGCTCCTCATGTTGATATTCTTGCTCGTCAATACCAATAATTATATTGAGAAAAGAGGGCATTTAAAATGGCAATCAGCTTATCCAAAGGTCAAAAAATCGATCTTACGAAAACAAACCCGGGTCTATCGAAAATTACGGTTGGTCTAGGCTGGGATACTAATAAATATGACGGCGGGAAAGACTTTGACCTTGATGCATCGGTATTTTGCTTGAATGCAGAAGGCAAAGTAGGATCCGATTCGGATTTCATTTTCTACAACAACCCTAAAAACAGCAACGGCTCAGTCGTTCACACTGGCGATAACCGTACTGGAGCGGGCGATGGCGATGATGAGCAAGTAAGCGTTGATCTTGGCGCGGTTCCAGCTGAGACAGATAAAATTGCTTTCGGTATCACCATTCATGACGCACAAGCACGCAGCCAAAACTTCGGACAAGTATCCAATGCGTTCGTTCGTATCGTAGACGAGCAAAGCGGAACAGAGCTTATCCGTTATGATTTGGGCGAAGATTTCTCCATCGAAACAGCGGTTATCGTAGGCGAGCTTTACCGTCATTCCGGCGAGTGGAAGTTCAGTGCGGTAGGAAGCGGCTTCCAAGACGGACTAGCTGGCCTTGCACGCAACTACGGTCTATCGACTAACTAATACGCTTTTAGCAACAACCCGTAAAGGGTCGCCAGTGGCGGCCCTTTTTTGAAATGACAATTGTCCATATCAGCCATTCGAACCTAGCTATATTCAAGGAGGAGTAAACGATGTCCATTAATCTTTCCAAGGGACAACGGATTGATCTTACCAAAACCAATCCAGGGCTTACAAAGGTTGTTCTCGGTCTCGGCTGGGATACGAATAAGTATACTGGCGGCGGTGAAATTGATCTGGATGCAAGTGCATTTCTGCTGCACCAGGATGGCAAGGCCAGGGATGAAAAGGATTTTGTTTTTTACAATGCCTTGATTGCCTATAACGGTGCCGTTGAGCATACAGGCGACAACCGAACCGGCGAAGGCGACGGGGACGACGAGCAAATTAAAATTGATTTCGCCAAAGTTCCTTCGCAGATTGATCGGATCGGAATTACGGTTACGATTCATGATGCTGAAACCAAGCACCAAAACTTCGGTCAGATCTCGAACGCTTTTGTCCGCTTAGTAGACGAGGCTACGGGAAGAGAAGTGCTGCGTTATGATTTGGGCGAAGATTTCTCCGTGGAGACGGCAATCGTCTTCTGCGAATTGTATCGCCATGGATTGGATTGGAAATTCCAAGCGATTGGCTCGGGATTCTCGGGTGGACTCGCTGCGCTCTGCCGCAATTACGGACTATCGGTCTAATACGAATGAAGCTTAGGGTGGCAGGGTGAGCAGTGGTCACCCTATTCTATTATTACTGGAAGGCGGTCAGCGCATGGAGCTGTCACTAATGAAAGGCCAGAAAGCAGATATTACCAAAAACAATCCTTCTTTTAAAAACCTTATCGTTGGAATGGGATGGAATAGCGCGGCAGGCGTGGATGTTGATTTCTCTGCCTTTTTGCTGCGTGCAAACGGAAAAGCAGCTGGAGACCAGGATTTGATCTTTTACGGAAATCCAAAGGAAACAACCGGTTCAATCGTACTATCAGGCGATAACAAACGCAGCTTGGCAGGAAAGATTGATCAGGAACAAGTGATGATACGCATTAATGATGTACCTCAAGCGATTGAACGTATTTCCTTCACGCTAACCCTCTACGATGGGGAATCAAAAAAACAAAGTTTTTCTAGCGTAAACGATGCGTATATTCGCATAATTGACGAAGGAACAGGACGCGAAATATTGCGGTATGAACTTGGAAAAAACTTCTCTATCGAAACTGCGATTGTCGTAGGAGATTTATATAGATATAATGGCGAATGGAAGTTTAATGCGATTGGTTCCGGATATTCCGGCGGCTTGGCCGCACTTTGCAGCAGTTTTGGGATAGAAGTGAAGGCTGATGCGCCTTCGCCTGCACCGACGAAGTCGCCAGAGCCAGTCAAGGCACCGATTATTCCGCCTAAACCGCCGGAGCCAATCGTGTCTGAGCCGAAAGCAGCCCCAATTAGCCTTAGCAAGATTTCATTAACGAAGCGCGGCGACGTCATTAACTTACAGAAAGGCGCCGGCTCCCTAGGTGAGATCGTTGTTAATTTGAATTGGAATCAAAAGAAAGCCTCTACCGGATTTTTCGGGAGATCCAGCGGCGTCGATCTGGATGTCGGCTGCTTGTACGAGCTGAAAAATGGCATGAAAGGCTCCGTACAGGCGTTAGGCAATAGTTTTGGAGACCTTTCTAGGGCGCCATACGTTTCACTTGATGGGGATGATCGGACAGGCTCAATCCAAACAGGTGAAAATCTTAGAATAAATGGCAATAAAATATCAGAAATTAAAAGGATTGTCATCTACGCATATATATACGAAGGTGCTACTAACTGGGCGGAAGCGGCAGGCGTTGTTACCATCAGCCAAGCAGGCGGTCCTGAAATCGAGGTGAGAATGGACGAGCATAACAATCGCAAGGGTATGTGCGCGATTGCGATGGTCGAGAATGTAAATGACCAAACCTTTAGTATTCAGCGGCTCGTACAGTATTTCTCGGGACATAAGGATCTCGATGAGGCGTTTAACTGGGGTCTAAGATGGGTACAAGGAAGCAAATAATGCTAATGCCGGAGGTTTTTTAGAATGGTTGATTTTTTTCAGAGCATCATACAAAATTTTGGTGAATTTTTTCACTGGGACAATCTATCGGTCGTATTCACCAACCCGACGAACTGGGGAATCATTGCGACGCTGGTCCTTCTAGAAGGATTGCTCTCGGCTGATAATGCATTGGTGCTGGCCGTTATGGTTAAGCATTTGCCTAAGGAGCAGCAGAAGCGTGCGTTGTTCTACGGGATTATCGGAGCTTATATCTTCCGGTTCATCGCGATTGGCGTCGGTGTTTATCTCGTGCAAATTACGTGGATTAAAGTCGCGGGCGGATTGTATTTATTGTGGATTGCGCTTAGCAATCTATTCCATCTCGAATTCAAGCTTGCTCGCGTTGGCGGAATTAAGCTTATTCCCTACATTGGCAAAAAAGGAAATGAAGAAGAAGAAACGGTTCAGAACAAAGGTTACGGCTTCTGGCGTACCGTGCTTGCCGTTGAAATTATGGATATCGCGTTCAGTATTGACAGCGTGCTTGCTGCATTCGGCGTAAGCGAAGAGGTTTGGGTATTGTTCCTCGGCGGTATTCTAGGCGTTCTTATGATGCGCGGCGTCGCTCAAGTATTTCTCAAGCTTATCGATAAGTTCCCTGAGCTGGAGAAAGCAGCCTTCATCCTGATTATTTTGATCGCTGCTAAGATGATCGCAGGGGCATACGATTTCCATGTGCCGCATGCGCTGTTCTTCGGTGTCATTATTGCAGTATTTGGCGGTACGCTTATTTTCAGCGCAGTACGTAACAAAAGAGGCTCGAAAGCCGTCTAGTAAAGCAAATATACAGATTATCGAAATATCCCTCAATGGAACGCGAGGGATATTTTTTCACTCTCAGCTTGTTTTACCAAAATTTTAGGAGGGATCACTTTGAGGTATTTCAACTATCTTACCAATGAAGAAGAGCAGAGTTTCTTTTATTCCCTCCCTACTCATTTCAATAATGATGCTGACAAAGAAATTATTGCTCACGCGATTGGCGCGGCGCTCTATATGCCAGCGACCAAAGTTAATATAGCAGATGATTTGGTAGCCGATAAACACGAGGGACTCGTGTCTATGGTGATAGACCTTGAAGATGCAGTAGGCGATAATCAACTCGAATTTGCTGAAGAGAATCTGAAAGCAACGCTATTGACGATTGGTAGATACCTATCAATAGGGCTGCTGCGCGTAAATGAAATTCCGCTTATTTTTATTAGAGTTCGCTCTGTTGACCAGTTAAAGCGGCTGTTGTCTTGTTTTGGCGAGGAAATTCAACATGTTACAGGAATCGTATTTCCGAAATTTAATATCGAATCGGGCAGAGGCTATTTAAGCTTGCTTGCAGAGTACAATAAGCGCAATCTAATAACTAGCTCTACGCTGTATGGCATGCCAATTCTAGAGAGCTCCGATGTGATCTACCGCGAGAAGAGGATCGAGACGCTGATGGAGATATCGGCACTGCTGAATGAATATAAGGAATATGTGCTCAACGTAAGAATTGGAGCAACTGATTTCTCCAGCCTCTTTGGGCTTCGCAGAAGTCCCGACCATACAATCTACGACATCGCAGTTATTCGTGATTGCATCGCGGATATTGTCAACGTGTTCGGTCGGATGGATAACCACTATGTAATATCCGGTCCGGTATGGGAGTATTTCAAGAGCGACCGCGTGTTTAAACCGCAGCTAAGGCAAACGCCGTTCGAAGAGAGCATGGGCAAGCATGGACGCATTTTACGCATGGATTATATTAATAAATATGTAGACGGACTTATACGTGAAGTCGCAATGGATAAGGAAAATGGCATTATTGGGAAAACGATCATCCATCCGACGCATATTAAGCCTGTACAATCGATGCTGGTCGTTACTCATGAGGAATACATGGACGCCCTGCATATTATGGAGAACGGCCAAGGCGACTTGGGCGTTATGAAAAGCCGCTATTCGAATAAAATGAATGAGTTTAAGCCGCATATGACATGGGCCAAGCGCATATTGATCAGATCGAACATATATGGGGTGCTAAATGAAAACCAGAATTTCACCTGCCTACTCGCAGAAGAACGAGAAACCGCAATCGTTTAATATTATTGGAGATTTAGAGGTTACGATCCAGGTGACGGGCAACGCTTTTGATATTCCGCTGGAGCAGCTCTTCCAGATGGCAGCCCGTATGAACAAAAAACGAAGCTTTTTGTTCGTAAGCAAGGTGCTTGGCAAGCATATTCCGGTAAGGCCTCATGTCTCCCTGCTGTCGGGAGCAGCGCTCGGACTGTTGTATCAGCAATTTAAGGGGAGAGAGCTGCCTGTACGAATCGAAGAGCTTCTGGAAGCGTTCGAGGCACCTGAGACCGCGGGAGATATTTATAGGCGCATGAAGAAGCGCAAAATGGCGGTAAACGAGAAAACGCTGTTTATCGGCTTTGCAGAAACGGCAACGGCGCTTGGCCACAGTATGTTCGATATGTTTGAAGGTGAAGCCTCTTTCTTGCACACCACTCGTGAGAACATCGCTTATATGAACTCCTGCATCGATTTCGAGGAAGAACACTCACATGCGACAACCCATCGTTGTTATGCGCTTGATCCTGCCATCTTTCAAGAAGCTGAAACGATCGTATTAGTAGATGATGAGATGACAACGGGCAAAACGGCGGTCAATATTATTCATGATCTGCATGCGAGATACGGGAAAAAAGATTATATCGTTGCAAGCCTGCTGGACTGGCGTTCAGATGAAGACATTCAGCGCTTCACTGAGCTGCAAGATGAGCTTGGCGTGGAGGTTCATTGCCTTTCCTTGATAACGGGACAAATAGTTGTATCCGGTACGCCTATCGAGAGTACGGGAGAGGCTGAAGGATTGCGTAATTCCCTGCAGACTCCGGATATTAACGTCCTGTACGCAAATCACGGTTTCGCAGCCTTGCCTTCGAGAAATGGCGAGGTTTCCTATGTGCAGCACACGGGAAGATTCGGTTTAACGTCAGAGGAGAGCAGCCTGCTTGACCGAGAAGTGGAGAAAGCAGCCGCTTTCCTACGCGAGCATCACACTGGCGGCAAGACGCTCTGCATGGGAGCCGGTGAGTTCATGTACATTCCGATGCGGGTAGCTGCCGAGCTTGGCGGGAACACATGGTACCAATCCAGCACGCGCAGCCCCATACACCCCCATTCCAGTAGCAGCTATGCGGTTCGATCCGCATACCGCTTTGCCTCGCCTGAGCATGCTGATGTCATGAATTTCATGTACAACATTCCGCATGGCTCGTATGATGAGATGTTTCTATTCATGGAACGAGAGCTTGCGTCTGAGCAAATGGCAGAGCTTCAGCAGGTGTTGATCTCCCTTGGGATACCTCGCGTTCATATCGTTTATTTTAGCCGGAAAAGCATAGCAGCTCCTACCCCTATAGGCAGCTATAACAAAGAGGACGTTACCTTTCTGTTAAAGGATCTAAGCGAAATATCTTTAGAGCAGCGGACAGAGGAGCGGGAAGCCGCTATGCAGTCCGGCGGCCATTATTCAGAGAGCCTGCCGATCGAATATCAGCCAAGTGCCGAATATATTGAGCTGTTTCACGATGCGCTGAGCGATTCTGCGAGCCGGATCGCCGAAGCGATAGGAATCGTATCCGAGCGAATTATCCAAAGGCGAGGCTTCGACGTCGTCCTTGCGTCCTTGGCAAGAGGCGGTACCCCGATAGGCGTATTAATAAAACGCTACATCAAGCAGGTGTATGGCAGAGATATTCCGCATTACAGCCTATCGATTATAAGAGGCAAAGGTATCGACGAGAATGCGCTGCTATACATGAATCAGAATCATCCTAGTCAGACTGTGCAATTCGTAGACGGCTGGACAGGGAAGGGTGCTATTACGAAGGTACTCCTTGCAGCTTGCAGCCAAATGAAACGCAAATATGGCATTGATTTTAGCGCTGAGCTTGCCGTGCTTGCGGATCCAGGGCACTGCGCAGCACTGTTCGGTACGAGGGATGACTTCCTTATCCCAAGTGCATGCCTGAACGCAACCGTATCCGGCTTAATCAGTCGAACCGTCCTACGGAGCGATTTGATTGGAGCCTATGATTTCCACGGGGCGAAGTACTACAAGGAATGGGACAAAGCTGATTTATCTCATGCGTTCGTAGATACAGTATCCGCGTATTTCGATCAAACGGCTGATAAATCCAAAGCTGAAGCGCTGAGGATGGAAGCGAGTCCGGCGCTTAATGAAATCAATTGGCAGGGAATGCAGGATATTACCCGTATCCAAAGCGAGTTTGCGGTCAGCGATATTAATTTCATCAAGCCTGGCGTAGGCGAGACGACAAGAGTTCTACTGCGCAGAGTGCCTTGGAAAATTCTCGTCGACCGACTGGACAACCCTAATCTAAAGCATATCTTATTGCTTGCAAAGGATCGCGGCGTGCCGGTTGAAGAATATCCGCATATGACCTATTCCTGCTGCGGCATTATTAAAGCGCTCAAGGGGGATGCGGAATGATCTTTGCAAGCGATTTGGATCAAACGTTAATTTATTCGGTAAGATCCAAAGGCGAAATCGAGCTTGAGGATATGCTTCCCGTAGAGCTGTATGAGGGCAGATACATTTCATATATGACAAAGCCCGCCATACAAAGGCTGACGGAGCTGGCGGAGATGATGGCTTTCGTTCCCGTGACGACGCGCATTCCGGAGCAATACAACCGTATATTCGGCATCAGGGAGACGTTTAATCCTCCTTATGTGATTGTAAGCAATGGCGGTACGGTGCTTAAAGACGGAGAAGTTGACCAGGAATGGCAGAGCGTCGTACGCGGCGCCGTGAAGCAGCATTGTGCGGATCATACGGAAATAGCTGATCTTTTCGCCAAAATCTCCACATCACATTGGGTGAAATCAAATGATCTTTGCGATGAGCTGTTTTACTCTATCGTTGTGGAAAGGGACCGCTTGCCGCATGAAGAGCTAGAGTCGCTGAGGCGGCAGCTGGCACCGCTCGGCTGGAGTTACTCGCTCCAAGGCCGGAAAATTTATTTGGTGCCTGAGAAAGTGAGCAAGGGAGCAGCCATTCAGTACGTAAAGGAAAAGCTAGGGGCTAGCTACGTATATGCGGCCGGAGACAGCCTGTTGGATGAAAGCTTGCTGCTTGCGGCGGACTACGCTCTATCCCCTGTGCATGGGGAGCTCGGCCGCTTCTATTCGGAGCATCCTCATATCCGGTTTACAGAAGCGAGAGGCGCGCTTGCCTCCGAGGAGCTGCTTGCAACGATCCTTGAGCATGCGAGACGATCATAAACGTATAAGCGGCAAATATTGAATGAATCGGAAGAAGGAATGATGAGATGACACGCGTTTATATGAATCGTTGGTTTTCGGTTGCATACCACTACATTAATATGATTCGGGACAATCCGGACGGAGAGGCTTTTGAGTTTTTCGGCACCCATCCTGATATTAATCATATGTCCTTGCTCGCGTCGGATCACATTGGCACCGAGCCGGCAGTCTTTGGCCGAGAATATGTCGACTTTTGCGTAGATTTTTGCAGAAGCAATGAAATCGATATTTTTATCCCGCGCTTGCACATGGAAGAAATATCGCGATATGCGCATCTATTTGATGAGATTGGCACGAAGGTAATGGTATGCCGCGATATTGAGCTGCTGGATGCCATGATCGAGAAGGATAAGTTTTTTGAGGCGCTGCAAGGCAAGGACTTGGTGACGATCCCCGACTACCGTGTGGCTACTACTGCGGAAGAGTTTAAGCTGGCCTATGAGGAGCTTACGGCTGCTGGCCATAAGGTATGCTTCAAGCCGACGAAATCAGAGGGAGGGATGGGCTTTCGTATTATTGACAATGAACGCGATCCCCTCCAGGATATATACGGCTACGTGACCTTGACGACGACTTTCGAACAAGCATATGACACTTTCTCATTGACGGACCGTTTCGAGCCGATCATGGTGATGGAGCTGCTGGAAGGAACGGAATATAGTATTGATTGCGTGGCAACTGCGGAGGGAGAGCTGCTGGCAGCGATTCCGCGCCGCAAATCGACCGGACGTACCTATCTGCTTGAGGAGTCGCCTGAGCTGCTGGATATCGCGAATCGGATTGCGGCAAGCCTGCGCATTCCTTATGCGTTCAATATTCAGGTGAAATACAACAACGACGTTCCAAAGCTGCTGGAGATTAACCCGCGCATGTCAGGCGGGCTGTACATTACCTGCTTGTCCGGCGTAAACATGCCATACTTGGCGGTTCAAGCGCTGCAAGGCAAAACAATTGTTCCACCGACGCCGCAATTCGGCATACAGGCCGGTTATGTCGAGCAGCCTTTGTTGATGCCAAATAAGTAGCAAATAAGTAGAAGGGGCATCCGTCCCTTCTTTTTTTATGGGAAGTATACGTAAAGTACATAGGGTATGACTATTGAACGATAAGACATGCAGGCGGACTCATTCGGTTTTATACCTCCGAACTGTTTTAAAGCGTCACCGTAACGTGTACTATATAGAATATAAATTTATTTAGCTTAGGATACTTACCTAGCTGCGAGGAGTTGCAAGAGCATGGCGGATGACCCCCGCGATTCCTACATTACCCAACAATCATATGAAATCGCCGCTTTGCGATCCCAGATAGAAGATCTCAAGCGCAGTGAGCGACGTCACCGTACGTTGACAGAGATATCACCGAATTGGATTTCCATCATCAAGCCAGGTGAGGAAACGACTATAATCTATTCATCTCCAAGCTGTCGGAATCTGCTGGGTTATGAACCCGAAGAGATGGTCGGAATTAACTGCATGTCTCTTGTGCATCCAGAAGACCGAGACAACGTCCGGGAATTCTTATTCGATAAGAATACGGAAGGGCGTATCTTGAAATCGCGCTGCCTCCATAAGGACGGACAATATAAGTGGTTGGAATTTTCTATCCGGTATTTGATGGATAATCAAGGCAATCTCGGAGAAATAATCGCCATTTCACGTGACATTACGGATGCCATCTACGTAGATCGGCTTGTTCAGGAGAGCGAGCAGCGGTACAAATCATTGTTCGACCACAACCCGGCTGCCGTATATTCGATGAATTTGGACGGCGATTACCTTACGGCTAATGCGAATCTAGAGATGATTACCGGGTACACGCTGGAGGAATTGATAGGCATGTACTGGGGGCCAATCGTGCACCCAAAAGATTTGCATAAGACCCTTTACCATTTTAACTTGGCCAAACAGGGCGAGCCGCAAAGCTATGATCTTACCATCATCCACAAAAGCGGCCATCTTGTAGAAATCAATTCTACGAATGTTCCTATTATTGTGAACGGTGAGATCGTCGGCGTGTATGGCATCACGGTTGACATTACGGAACGCCAACGCTATCTGGAACATATCGAGAATCTCAGCGGTCAAAACAAGCTGATATTAGACTCCGTTTCCGAAGGCATTCTCGGCACGGACTCTCTTGGAAAAGCGATGTTTCTGAATCCCGCCGGTGAAGAGATGCTGGGATTCAAGGAAGAAGAGAACGATCATACAGGCAGCCATCTGCCAACCGATGATCATCCGTTGGTTCAGGCCATTAGGGAAGGAAGGCCGCATTACAATTCGGAAGCGATATTCTGGCGTAATGATGGTTCAACATTTTTGGCGGAATATCATGCGGCACCGCTTTGGGATAAAGGCGAGCTGAAAGGATCGGTCGTTGTATTCCGCGACATTACGGGGGAGAAGGAGATCCTGCGTGCCAAGGAGTCTGCGGAAAAAGCGGATCGGGCGAAGTCGGAATTTCTAGCCATGATGAGCCATGAGATACGTACTCCGATGAACGGGATTATCGGAATGACGGAGCTTCTAATCGAAACGGAGCTATTGGAGGAGCAGCAAGGATATGCAGCAACGATTAAAGAGAGCGGCTACGCCCTGCTCCGGATTCTGAACGAAATGCTTGATTTTAGCCAGATTGAAGCGGGCAAGCTGGATTTACATCAGGAGGACATTCATTTGGAGCCGCTGCTTCAAAGTGCCGTAGCGCTTTTCTCGCCTCGTGCATCGAGACAAGGCATCAAGTTGTCATTGCGGCTGGAGGAGCGTATCCCGTCCACTCTGATCGGCGATGGGAGCAGGCTGCGTCAAATTCTGGTGAACCTCATCGGGAACGCGGTTAAATTTACAAATCAAGGCGAGGTATCGCTCTCCGTAGAGATGCTATCGACCCGTAATCCGAACGAGTGCTTATTGCAGTTCCTTGTAACGGATACGGGTATTGGAATTCCAGATGACAAGCTAGACCTTCTGTTCCAATCCTTTTCTCAGCTGCACCCCTCGATGAACCGAAAATACGGGGGAACCGGGCTAGGCCTTGCGATATCGAAGAAGCTGGTGGAGCTGATGGGCGGTACAATCGAAGTGAAAAGCCGCGAAAATGAGGGTTCTACCTTCTGCTTCATGCTGCCATTCCGGACAATTCAAAAAGAAACGATTCAGGAGCCTTTGTTGCCACCTCTGAAAAGAAGCGAGACAACCAATGAGCCAGCTGTTCATTCTAAGGTAAACGAGAGGCCGTTGAACATCCTGATCGCGGATGATGATGCAGTCAACCGTTTCTTGATGACCACTTTGCTGCGCAAATTGGGACATGAGCCTAAGTGGGCTCAGGATGGTGACGAAACTGTAAAAGCTGTCACGAGGGAGGATTTCGATATCGTGTTTATGGATTTGCAAATGCCAGGAAAAAACGGATTGGAAGCTACGGCTACCATTCGGCAGCTGCAAGGAAAAAGGAAGCGTCCAGTTATAGTGGCAGTAACGGCATTGGCCCGGAAGGAAGACCGAGACCTTTGCCTGGCTTCCGGCATGGACGATTACATCTGCAAACCATTGGGGGCGAATGAGGTAAAACGTGTGTTAAAGCATTGGGCGTAAGGCAAGAAAGCCGGGCAGCGTTGGGGGAAATGTGTTGCATATGATTTAGTGTTTAACCACGATAACAATCTGCCCTTTCATAGGTGAGGTTCAGCCTGAGCTATTTTGGCTGAACCTTATTTCAATTGAATGGAGAGGATTCTGCTAGGTCTTATGGAATCAATCCGCTGCGTTAAACTCCGTTAACAAAATCCCCTTTAATTTAATTCGGATATGTTATTCGAATGCAAAACATAGCTTGGTTAGGGAGTGCTGATCTTGTACGATAATTCAAAAAGGAAAATAAGAGGCTGGAAACGGCATGTTATTCCTTGCTATACGTGACCGCTATATTACAGCGTAAGTATAGCAAGGAGGAGAAAGAATAGCGTCCGTCTGGTTATGCTATAATGAAAGAAATCTTTTGCGAAAAGGAGATATATAGATGATCACCCTAAATCATGAACCGATTGTAAAAGCGGACATGCTGATCCGTAAGCCAGTTGAGGAAGTATTCGAGGCGTTTGTTAATCCGGCCATTACGGCAAAGTTTTGGTTTACGAAGAGCAGCGGAAGACTGGAAAAGGGCGCACATATTCGCTGGGATTGGGAAATGTATGGGGTATCGGATAACGTTTTTGTAAAAGAATTCGAACAAAACAAACGTATTGTAATCGAATGGTCGGATCATACGTTGACCGAGTGGCAGTTTATTCGAAGGGCAGATAGGGAAGCCTTTGTTACAATTACGAATTCAGGTTTCACGGGAGATGGAGATGAAGTCGTTAATCAAGCCATTGACGGCATGGGCGGATATATGATCGTGCTTTGCGGGCTAAAAGCGCTGCTTGAGCATGGCATTATATTGAAACTCGTATCGGACAAGGCTCCTGATGCCAACGTTCAACGTTAAATATAGGAATCATGCGGCAGTTCACCGAAGAATCGGGGCTGCCGTTTATTTTTAGCAGGTACTTCCTCCAGATCTCTTTAGTCGAAACATCGTTAACAGAGCTTGTTTCTTGAAAATTGACTTCTAGGATAGAAAAACGAGATAATTAAGCATAACGAACGTATAGAGTTAAAAGGAAGCAAGTTTGAATGGAGGTGCAGCAATGAGCGGTTTGAAAAAAACCTTAGGCATCGCAGCCGGCAGCTATGCCGTGGGACTTGTTGTTTATTGGGTTACTTCTCCTTATATAGCGATTGCCGTACCAGCGGTCGGTTTGCTTGTCGCATTGTCGTTGAGACAGCGCAGCAGGAAAGAAATCGATCAGCGGACACAAGGACCGGAGCTCCAGCAAGGACAGCAGAACCCGCCGCTGCAGCAGCAGGCGAATGCAGGAACGGGAGCTTCGGCCCCGCAAGCGGTACCGGCCGCTCCAGCAGTAGACGCTGCGCCGGTTATTACAGATCCCGAGCTGGCTTCAGCCTTGGAATACATTGGCATTATCGAAGATATGATTTTACTCGAAGGCAAGCAGAACAATTTGGACGATGAAATCGTACAGAAGACGCTCGCTCTGCTGGCGCGATTAAACCGCCTAATTCCGGATTTGGTCGCGCTTGGGGACGCCAGCATCAATCACAATATCGTTCGTCTGGTCCGAAGGGACCTGAACTCGACGATCAATCCGTTTCTTAGGCTGAGCGGCGAAGCGAAGCGCCAGAATAGGCGGCTTCTGCTCGATGGGATTAAGGACGTGGATTCGAAGCTTACCTTTTATACGAAAACGATAGAGCAGAAGGACCTGATGGAGCTGCGCACGAAGGCTGAATTGATTCAACAACGTTATCGACTTTCCGATTAATGAAGGGGGAAACAAGCCATGTCACAACAACTCGTCCAATTAAGAAGTGAAGATCTTCAGAAGCTGGAACAGGAAGTACAGGTCACGATGCAGAAGGTCGCAACCACGGATGCGATGCATCTGGACTCGCTGATGGATGAAATTACGAAAAAAGGCCAGAAGACGCTGGAGCGCTCTGGACAGACCTTAACGATGCTGGAGCGTCCGCTGTCCGACCTCATGTCGGGCAAGCGCTCCGAGGTTGCAAACAATATGCTTAAGCTGCGCAGCGAGGTAGAGGATTTAAGCCGCAGCAAACAGCTAACGCTTGTACAGAAGCTCATGCGCAAGGCACCTATGAAAAACTATATATATAAATATCAATCGGCCAAGTCGAATGTACAGGTCATCGTCAAATCATTGCGGGACGGACGCGATAATTTGGAGGAAAACGTTGTGCATATGCGCAACTTGAAGCGCAGCAGCTTGGACAATGTGTATGACCTGCAGCTGCTGGTCGAATACGGCAACCGTCTCAAGAAAATGTTCGAGGATGAAATTGCGAAGCCAGAGAATGACCATCGGAAATCGCATCTGGAGCGCGGACTTCGCAAGGTTGTAACGAAGCTTCAGACGTATACGGAAATGATCATGCTTTATCAGCAGGCTATTGCCGCTACGGATATTATTAATGACACGAATGACAAGCTGATGGATGCGCTCGACAGCTCGATTGATAAAACACAGCATCTGATGTCGGTATCCGTGCTCATAGCTAGCGCGATTGACGATCAAATGAAAGCGATTGAAGCGGTTAATTCAACGAACGAGATGCTGGGCAATCAATTTGCCGAGAATGCGCGCTTGCTGAACGAAACAAGTGAGCGAGCGAATCAAGCGTTGACCAAACCGGCAATGAGCATGGAGCTCGTGGAACGGGCGATGACGGATTTGTTCTCCGCAATGGACAAATACGAAAACTCCAATCGCCAAATTATTCAAACTGTCTCGCAGCAAACGGAAAAAATGACCCAAATTAATCAGAAGGTTGGCCAGCGCCTAGGCATTCAAGCGGGTGCAGGAGCGAGTCAGCGCGAGCTTCCGACTCATGCAGCCAAAGGTTTTTTGGAATAAGCATCGCCTGTGATTGTGTATTGGACGAGCCCTCACGGGCTCGTTTATTTTGTTTTTGGAGGGCTAGGCCCGCGCGGTACGTGCATATATAGGGAATCGCCTGCATAGCTTTAAAGAAAAAATGAGGTGATCCTGTTATGATTAGCGGTATTGCTTTGGCAACGCTTCTTATCGTCTTGATTGTCGTCGCAAGCTCGGAGAGAACGGAAGCGATTTTGCAGGATATGCGGTAATGACTGGTTACTCCCATCTCTGATTTGGTATAATGGAAAAAAATTATACTGATGGATCGGAGGTATGCCACGTGGAGTTTACCTATGAAATTATTTCGGAATCGAATATCAATATAAGATTTATATACGGGGGAGAATGGTTTACCTTCAATCTGTTCAATCGCGACGAGCAGTGGGTGCTGCATCCATTCGATTCATCGCTGATCCGCAACAAGGATATGAGCAGGCTCGTGATTGCCGATCTCATTGCGCATCGACCGTTCCAGGTCATGCTTGCCAAAGAGGGCATCATGATCTCCGAATTGAATACGTCAATTCCGCTTGGCCAGCAGCCGGAGCCGGAAGTGGAATACGAGGAGCTTCCCCGGATCAGAAGGGGCTCCGATCGGATTTTTGACGAGCAGCCTTCTTCCTCCGGCAATGAATCTATCGATATTGATCGATTAATTGAGGATAATGATCTGGAAGACTTGGTCAGCATGGAGGTCAAGCTGATAGAGTCGCGCCAAAATATGTACAATCAAATATTGCATCGGATGTTTATGGCAGACTTAGGGCCAACCGATCCTGAGTTCCAGAAAATTCAGCAAATCGTCAAAACCTACGGTGAAGCGAAGTCAAGGCTTCTCGCGATACAATAACGGTGCCGCTTCCTGTATAATAGGAGCATTGACTGTTTGTGGAGGAGATTGGATTGGCACAGCTTTATTACAAATACGGTACGATGAACAGCGGCAAGTCATTTGAAATTATTAAGGTGGCCCATAATTACGAGGAGCAGGGCAAGCAAGTGCTTATTTATTCGCCCTCCGTCAGTGCAAGAGGAGGCGTTGACCGTGTCGGCTCCCGCGTCGGCTTTGAACGGGAAGCGATTCCAGTTCAGGAGGACACTAATCTTTATGAGAGCGTGAAGGAGTTTGTCGCAGCGGCTGCGCCTTCCAACATTTATTGCGTGCTGATTGACGAGGCGCAATTTCTGAAGAAGCATCACATTCTGGAGCTGACGGCAGTCGTGGATGAGCTGAACATACCGGTTATGGCATTCGGTCTCAAAAATGATTTCCAGAACCAGCTTTTCGAGGGCAGCTATAACCTGCTCGTGCAGGCAGACAAGATCGAGGAGATTAAGACGATCTGCTGGTTCTGCGACCGCAAGGCTACAATGGTCATTCGTTTTCATGACGGGCAGCCAATGAATGCGGGCGAGCAGATTCTGATCGGCGGCAATGAGGACTACAAGCCGGTGTGCAGGCGCTGCTATAATGAAGCTTTCCGTAAGGCTTAGCAGAGTCGGGTTACATGGCAGAAAACGAAGACAAAAACGATAACAAAAACGAGAACGAGAACGAAGACAAAAACGATAACGAAAACGAGAACGAAGACGAGAACGAGAACGAGAACGAGAACGAGAACGAGAACGAGAACGAGAACGAAAACGAGAACGAAGACGAGAACGAGAACGAAAACGAGAACGAGAACGAGAACGAGAACGAGAACGAGAATGAAAACGAAAACGAGAACGAAAACGAGAACGAAAACGAAACAGTAAACAATAAGCGCTGTCTCAAATGTCATTTCTTGAAAATGCAATTCCCGATTGTGCTGCAGCATAGAGCGAAAAAGAACCTTCAGCTCCACTTTTTAGTGGTTGAAGGTTCTTTTTGCATGTTATAGGCTTGTCCGACCTAAGTTACCCTCATGGGACAGTCAGCCCTATGGCGCTGTTACAGGCTGAATTCGCTAGGATTGAGTCCCAGTGTAGTACAGATATCACGGACAGCTGCCTGCTCTTTAGGATCGAAATCACCGTCAGCAGCCCCAATGGCACTGCATACACCGACGATTACACGGCCAACTTCAGGCTTGCTGCGGAATTTTTCAATCGCTTTAAGCGCTTCCTGCTTGCCAATCATGCCGTCAAACTCAATATTGCCTACGTAATGGTTGAAACGGTTGATGACATCGGTCATGTTAAACACTTTAAGCTCTTCGCTGCGGCTGATATAGCCGGTCATTTTTTGCTTCTCATTCGAATCAATGGAGCCGTCTGCCCCAGCTACGATAGCGCAGCCTGCAACGACTGCATCTAGAAATTCTTTGTTTTTAAACTTTTTGACTTGATCATTCAAGCCCTGCTTCGTATTTGACAGCCAAGATGTAAATGAACTCATTTTGTTCAGCCTCCCTGAGCGGATTTTTTAGGTTGTATCTCTATTGTAGTTTCATTTGGGGGTAATTAGCAAATTTTGAGGAAAAAAGTCTGTTTTTGCGCAGGCTGTTGAGCTGCCGTTCCGCTGTGACGGACGTGCGCAGCGTTGTGACTGAAGGGAGCGGAGTTCATGCTGAAACCGATTGCAAAATGCAGAAAAACAACGCACATAATCGCAAGAACGCGCCATATTTTCAAACCCTTATCAATTTTATACTTGTAGGTAATCACGTCTGTGCGGTTCTACGAAAATGGAATGGCATGTGCGGGAGACGGCTATTAAAGTTTCGAGGAGGGTTTGGCTTGAACAGAAAGATGTCGATGATGACGGCAATGCTATTGGTCTTATCGCTGATGACTAGCCTTTTTTCGGTTGGCGCGGCTCCATTGGTACAGACCGTGGGAGGACTTCCCGCCTACTTGGATCCGTCCAAGAGCGCAAAGGTCCGCGCAGCGGATTTGCTTGCTAGAATGACAATTGAGGAACGCGCGGGTCAAATGATACAGTCTGAGAAGGGCAATATTACACCGGAGGAGGTTAAGCAATATTTTATCGGCTCGGCGTTGAGCGGAGGAGGCTCCTTCCCGAATGGCAAGCAGCAGGACAGCACGCGTGAGAATTGGCAGACGCTGATTGACAGCTACCAAGACGGAGCGCTTTCCACAAGGCTTGGCATTCCGCTGCTGTACGGCGTAGACGGCGTGCATGGCCATAACAATGTGAAGGGGGCGACTTTGTTCCCCCATAATTTCGGCCTAGGTGCTGCGAATAATGCCGAGCTCGTGATGCAGATCGGCGCGGCAACGGCGAAGGAAATTCGCTCGACCAGCGCGAACTGGGATTTCGCGCCAACGATTGCGGCGCCGCAGGATATTCGCTGGGCCGCACGTATGAAGGCTACAGCGGCAGCCAAGCGATCTCGAAGGCGCTTGGCGTGGCCTATATCAAAGGCCTGCAGGGCGAGACGGCGGCTGAGCGCAGCCAGACGAGCCGGGTGGTAGGCGCCGCTAAACATTTCATTGGCGAAGGCTATACGGATAATGGAGTGAACCAAGGAAACGTGACAAAAGATACGGAGGATGAGCTGCTAGCTTCGGATTTGGATATGTACCGCGCGGCGGTAGAAGCTGGCGTACAGACGTAATGGCTTCCTACCACAGCATACAAGGTCTCAAGATGCATGCAAACAAACGGCTTCTAACCAATGTGCTGAAGGGCGAGCTCGGATTTAAAGGTTTTGTCATTTCGGATTATAACGTATTCAGCAAATTACGCGTGATCAAGACGGGGCGCCCGTGAGCGGTTTGAAAAAACACCGCTTCGAATTTCGGATTGCAAAGATGTGCCAGGCCCTCAATGTCTCTAGAAGCGGCTACTATGCTTACATCAAACGTCCTGAGAGCAATCGAAGTGTCGAAAACCGAAAGCTGCTTGATACCATACGAGACATTCACATAAAAAGCCACAGGATATACGGATCACCGCAAATCACCAAGAATCTGCTGGCTGACCAGAAAGCAAGTCGAGGTCGTGTAGTGCGCCTTATGCAAGCAAACGGGATTCGGTCTAAAGTGGTTAAGAAGTACAAAGCAACAACGAATTCCATACATAATCTGCCAGTGGCGGATAACTTGTTGAATCAAAATTTTAAAACCAGCAAACCGTGTGAGAAGTGGCTTTCGGACATTACTTACATCCCTACCGACAAAGGCTGGCTGTATCTAGCAGGTGTACTGGAACTGCATGGTCGAGCTCTTGTTGGATGGGCTATGGATAGTCGTATGAAGACGGAGCTGGTCTCCGTCGCTTTAAAACAAGCAGTTGGCCGTACAGGAGCCACGAAAGGGTTGACCGTCCATTCAGGTCGTGGCGTTCAATACGCCAGCAAGAAATACCAACGACTTTTGAAGAGGAATGGATTCATTCGCAGTATGAGTCGCAAGGGTAATTGTTACGACAATGCTCCCATGGAATCCTTTTGGGGTAAGCTCAAGATGGAATGGCTCAATGAACGTCATTTTAAGACTAGAGCTGAGGCTAAGAAAGCCGTTTTTGAGTATATTGAGCTCTTCTACAACCGTCGGAGGACACATTCCTCAAACGGTTATATCCCGCCATTCATGCATTCTAAGGCGGTATAGATAGTTAGACAAACAGTTGTAACTGAGGGTTTCTTGCTATCTACAATTTCATGGCAAGGTCACTGAGCTATATTGGAGACTACGATGCAGAAAATGCAATAGAAACCTCACATGTGCTGCCACCTGAGGGGCTACGTTGTACAAAGTACAACGAAAACCGGAAATTCCGTTGAAACAAACTAGAATCTGCTGATTTCATTGCAGAAACTGCAATGTAGAGGGGTGATGGCGTGCTAAATGGTC